>JAMCPX010000056.1 GCA_023382265.1 Deltaproteobacteria bacterium
AAAAGGAGGATACGTATGAAAATACAACCGTTAGAGGACAGAGTGTTGATAAAA
Source organism: Deltaproteobacteria bacterium (assembly GCA_023382265.1). Lineage (NCBI taxonomy): Bacteria > Pseudomonadati > Myxococcota > Myxococcia > Deltaproteobacteria bacterium. The sequence continues at coordinate 55 of JAMCPX010000056.1, forward strand.
CCTCTGGAAGAGAAAGAAAAGAAACTCGGGACTATTATCATCCCGGATACTGTAAAGGAAAAGCCTCAGATTGGCGTAGTAGAGGCGGTTGGTACGGATGAAGAGCTTAAAAAGATTGTAAAGGCCGGTGATAAGGTGCTATTTGGAAAGTATAGTGGGACAGAATTTGAGATCGATGGCGTTAATTATCTCATTGTACAGAAGTCAGATGTACTCGGTGTTTTGAAAGATTAGTGTTCCGGCAGTCCCGCGTATGCGGGACTGTTTTTCTTAGAGGAGGGTTTTGTGAATTTATATAAATTCAAATCATTTGTGTTTATTATTTCTTTTTTATTATTAACAACTATAAATCTTTCTGCTGATCCGGGGAATAATGTAACTGCTACTACTGTTCAGGGAACAATCAGTAAGATTACAGTAGAAGGCACTGCAATGGTAATAAATGGGGATCAAACAACAGCTCGAAATGCTGCTATTAATAATGCATTGAAGAAGGCTGTAGAACAGGAAGTTAGCGCAATCCTGACATCTAAGGCAATAATTGATAATTACAACTTATTGAGTAATAAAATATATTCTAACACCACAAGCTATATTCATAACTACAAAATAATAAGCGAGGGGCAGAGTAACAATATTTATTCAGTTACTGCTCAGGTAACTGTTGGTACGGATCACCTTAAAAATGATTTAAGTGCTATTGGCCTATTGATGAAACAAAAAAGAATGCCAAAGGTTGCTGTGATCATACTTGAACAGAATATAGGTAAAAAAAGATTCGAATCCTCTTTATTCTATGCACCTTCAATGCTTTATGGAGGATATGTTGTAAGGGATGTGAGTATAGTGAATGAAACGGGTGATATGTCTATTGCCGAAAATGAGATGATGCAAAAACTTCTTGATAGTGGATTTAATGTGGTTGATGAGGCAACAGTTTTAAAGGATATAAAACTTCACAACGCCTTAAGGATTGAAAACCTCGATGATGATACGATAAAAGATATTGGTAAAATCTCAAATGCGGATGTTGTTATTTACGGAAAGGCACTTGCCATGCTTTACGGGAAAGTAGAAGGTTCTGAGATGAAGTCAGTGCAGGCAGATGTTTCTTTAAGAGCAGTAGATGCGGATGATGGACGTGTACTTGCATCAGGTGAACAGCATGCTGCATCAGTTAATATAGATGAAATTACGGCAGGTAACGATGCTATAAAAAAGGCTACTGATGAACTTGCCGATTCAATGATAGCCATTATTCAAAATAAATGGAAGCGAGAAATGAACAACGGCTCGATTATCCAGCTTACGGTGAATGGAATAAAAACAGCAGGTGATATTGCTGCCTTAAAAGATGCTTTAATGGCAACATCCGGTGTAAAGGATGCTTATACAAGAAGTATGGGTAATGGATCTGCAACAGTGGATGTTGATTATAAAGGGAGTGCATCATCCCTGGTTACATCATTGCTCAACAATAAAACGATTACAACTTTATACAACATTACAGGTACGACAATGAATACAATCGAGATCGGAATAAAGTGAACCCTGTTAGAAAGTACGTGACTTTAAACCGCACCCTTTTTATAAGGATTTTAAAATTTATAGTATTAGCCCCCGCCATAAACGGCTGGGCTTTCTAACGTGGAAAATTAAACGAACAGTTTTATTAGAAGGGTCGAGTTGTATGATTTAAACGGTTGCCTTTTTAATGCTCTTCGTGTAAATATAGAAACGGTTAATTAGACAGGGAGGATGTATGAAAACAAAGATATTAACAATAATGATAATACTCATTGGTTTTATCTCTTCAAGTTGTGCAACTACTTATAAAGAAGTGGAGGTTCCAGGCCCTTCTCAACAGCCTGTAGCAGGCAGGATTCAAAACTACACAGGACCCAAAAAAAGGATATGTATAGTAGATTTTACGAATAAGACAGAATATGGACAGGGCAGGCTTGGAAAAGCAGCGTCTGACATACTTGCTACGGAATTATTCAAATCGGGCGGATTTATTCTTGTAGAAAGACAAAAAATGCAAGAACTGTTGAATGAACAGTCTCTTGGACAAACAGGTGCTATAAACCCTGCAACAGCAGCAAAGGCTGGCGAGATACTTGGATGTGCAGCCATAGTAACCGGTTCTATCTCTCAATTTGGAGTAAGGGTACTTGGAGAGAACTATGGTGTATACAAGAAAAAGGTTCAGAAAGCCGATTGTACGGTTGATGTAAGAGTAGTTGATACTACAACCGGACAGGTGCTTTTTGCAGATTCTGGCACAGGTGAGTATGAACAAAAAGCAACACAGGTATTTGGTCTTGGGCAATACGCGGGGTATGATGAAAATCTTGGTCAAAACGCATTACGCTCTGCAATCACAAAATTTGTGAGTAATCTTATACAGCAGTTACAATCCGTTCAATGGACGGGCAGAATCGCTGTCGTCAATGGTAACAGGGTCTTTATAAATGCAGGTCAAAAAACGGGTTTACGGATTGGAGATGAATTGATTGTTACATCACTTGGTGAGGAAATAACCGATCCACAAACAGGGCTTGTCATAGGCAGAGAACCAGGTCCTACAATAGGTAGATTGAAAATTATCGCCTTTTTTGGAAATGACGGCTCTGTAGCTTTGGTAGAATCTGGTGGTGGATTTAAAAGAGGGGATCAGGTAAAACTTGCCCAATAAACAGGAGGATTAATATGTTAAAGAAGCTATCCATAGCAGCTATTATGATTTCTTTAATGTTGTTAGGCTGCGGCATGCCGTCAGAAACATTAAAAACAGTAGGCAGCGAAGGGATTGTAAAGATCATTGCAGACCCGGGTAGTGCTGATGTTTATGTTGATGGTAATTATATTGGTAAGGCATATAGATTTAACGGTAATCCGGAATTGCTTAAACTTGCACACGGAACCCATACAATAGAGCTGAAAAAGGATGGCTATCAAACTTACACGACAAGAATATTTGTTGGCAATCAAGCGATTGATACCGTAAACATAATGCTCATAAAGAATCCTTAAAAATCATGTCGGCTCAAATAATGCGGTTAAAAATATGCGGAACTCTTAGCTGTGAATAAAAGGTCTGCTTTGATTACAATACCCAATATCCTTACCTTTATAAGGATATTTTTGATACCCGTTTTATTTTTACTTATAAAAAACAATCAGCAAGAAGCTGCGTTTTACCTTTTGATAGGCATGGGGTTTACTGATTTGCTGGATGGTTTTATAGCAAGAACATTTAATCAAATGTCAAAACTTGGTTCATATCTTGACCCCATTGCAGATAAACTGCTTACAACTTCATTATTTATAACTCTCACGCTTTATAACCACATTCCATTATGGCTTACTATAATAGTTATAGGAAGGGATGTTATAATAGCTGTTGGATTGTTTGTTATCTTTTTGCCTCAGAAGTTTCCTGTGGTTTCACCTTCTTATCTGGGCAAGTTTACAACTTTTGCTCAGGCAATAACATTAATTATTTCCATATCAAGCGGTATAAGATATTTTAATAGCGTACTGAGCAGTTTTTTTATGCCGTCTGTGTATATAACGGCTTTGTTTACCATTGTCTCGTTGATCCAGTATATTCATCGCGGTATCGTAATGTTAGAGGACAGAAGGATGACTGACAAAAGTTAGTTGTTATTGTCCCGTTTTACCCACGCGGTTGGCACTTCCATTATTTATCTGCAACCCGAATGCGTTTTAACCGTCAATCAAGGTTCAAAAATTGGAGTTTAGTATGGATAATTTCAGTAATCTATACTATACTCGGCAAGTTATATAATGGAGGTATAAATTAGAGTATTAAGGTGTCTGCATGTTGAATTGGACAGCCTCTTCAGTGCTCTTGAAGTTTTCATAATGATCGGAATGTATTCTAATTACAAGGAGTAGAGAATGAATAATGATGTAAGGGTTAGGTTTGCACCGAGTCCAACGGGTTATCTGCACATAGGCGGAGCCAGAACTGCGCTTTTTAATTATCTGTTTGCAAGGCATAACAACGGTAAATTTATTTTAAGAATAGAAGATACCGATCAAGCCCGTTCTACAAAAGAATCTGTCGATGCCATCATAAATGGTCTTAGGTGGCTCGGGCTTGATTGGGATGAAGGCCCTTATTTCCAATCACAAAGATACGATTTGTACAGATCACATATAGAGATACTTTTGAAAGAAGAAAAAGCATACAAATGTTTTTGCACGCAAGAAGAGCTTGAAGAAAAAAGGCAAAAGGCATTAAAAGAAAAAAGAAAACCCATCTATGACAGAACGTGCAGAAGCATTAAGGATAAACCTTCGGATAAATCCTATGTTGTGAGATTTAAATCGCCCTTGTATGGAACAACGATCGTAAATGATATTGTAAAGGGCAACGTCGTTTTTAATAACGAAGAGATAGAAGACTTTGTTATTATGCGGAGTGATGGAAGTATGACTTACAACTTCGTTGTTGTTGTCGATGATGTTGATATGCATATTACACATATTATAAGAGGTGATGATCACCTTAACAATACTCCAAAGCAGGTTTTGCTGTATCAGGCGTTTGATTACTCTGTACCTCAATTTGCCCACATACCTCTTATACATGGTGAGGATAGAGCAAGATTATCCAAAAGGCATGGTGCATCCTCGGTAGAGGCGTATAGAGACACCGGTTATCTATCAGAGGCACTGGTCAATTATCTTGTAAGGCTTGGCTGGTCTTACGGCGATAAAGAAGTTTTTACAATGCAGGAGATGATAGAAAACTTTAGTCTTGACAGTGTATCAAAGTCTGCCGCTATCTTCAATCCCGACAAGCTCCTATGGCTCAACGCCTTATACCTTCGTGAAAAGCGTGCAGAGGATATCATAAAACTCTTAGAACCATTTTGTGAAAAGGTTGGTATCGGGTTTGACACAACGCAGGATTTTTTAAAACTTATAGATGAAACCAAGAAGCGATCGCGGACAGTTGTCGAACTGCTTGATATGATGGACTATTACTTTAAGGAAGAATTAAACTATGATCAAAAGATGGCGGGAAAGCTATTTACCCAAGAGAGGGTATCTTCTTTCAATGAGATTATAAAAAGGCTGACATCGATGAATGGTTTTACAAAAGACGGAATAGAATCTGCTATAAAAGGCTATGCCTCAGAAACGGGGGTAAAACTTGGAGATATTGCCCAACCGATAAGGCTTGCAATAACGGGCAGGATTGTAAGTCCAGGGCTTTTTGATATTATGGAGATTCTCGGGAAAGGCAGAGTAATAGAAAGATTGCAAAAAGCAATTAAATATATACAATATAAGGGTAATGTTAAACAGGATTAAGATTCTATCAGGTATCGTTATAGCAACTTTTATATTTGGGTGTGCCCACATCCAATCCTATACTACGCTACAAAAAGATAAGGCAGCTAACGCTTTAAAATTTGCAAAATCACAGGGTGCAACCGTGTATAATAAGGCAGAGTATGAAGAGGCTTTTAAACTTTATAAACAGGGTATAGAAAAGCAAAGAAAATCCATGACGGGTGAAGCAAATACCCTGTTCTCTTTGAGTACCCAATTAGCAAATGAAGTGGCGGTGATTGCAAAAGAAAACAGCATCAGAGCTGAGAAGGAAAGAAAAATTATCTTATCACATGTGCAACAATTTGCTAAGAAAAAGCAAACCGTTACTCTAAAAGTTAAACTTGCTCCATTCCCAAAGCCAGTCATGATTGCAAAATATAATACACCCGCCGGTAAAATAACAAAGACGGTAAAGCAAAAAACTGTCATAAAAACTGTGGTGTTATCAAAAAATAAAATTTATACAGTGGTAAAAGGCGATTGCTTATGGGACATAGCAAAAAAAGGGTACATTTATGGCAATCCGGCACTCTGGCCATTAATATACTGGAAAAATAGAAATAGAATCATAAATCCAAACTATATATATCCGGAACAAAAAATAATTATTCCCGAAAAATCTTACAGCAAAGAAAAGATAAGACGTATAATGGAGTATATCCGCAAAAAGCATTTTTTATAATAATTATACGGGAACATGAGTACACATAACCATAATGGATTAAATAAAAATAAAAAAGGGCTTGTGATAGCCCTTATCATTACGGTTATTTTTATGTTTGTAGAACTGATAGGCGGGTTTTTAAGCGGAAGTCTCGCGCTGATTAGCGATGCGGGACACATGATAACGGATGTATTTGCAATCGGATTCAGTATATTTGCATTCAAAATGGCAGAGAGGCCTGCAACCGAAACAAAAACCTACGGATATCATCGCCTTGAGGTAATGGCTGCATTTATAAATGGTATTATTTTAACAGCACTTTCTTTGATCATATTTTATGAAGCTTATGGCAGGATCGTATCCCCGCAAAAGATAAATGGTATACTGATGCTCTCTATAGCTTCTATAGGATTTATTGCCAATATCATAGGAATAATTTTACTAAAGGAATCTCAGAGGGATAATATAAATACGAGAGGTGCATTTTTGCACATTGTAGGTGATGCGATTTCTTCAATAGGTGTCATAGCCGGCGGTTTGTTTATAATTTTCAGACACTGGTATTTTGTGGATCCTCTAATCAGTATACTGATAGGGGGCATTATTTTGAGAAGTGCTGTGGGACTTATAATAGAATCTGGCGGTATAATGCTTGAGTATGTCCCTCGCGGTATTAAACTTGAAGAAGTTACAAACTCAATACTCGGCGTTAGAGGTGTTTTAAATGTACATGACCTGCACGTCTGGACTATTACCTCGGGTTTTCATGCGATGAGTACACACGTGCAAATAGATGATCAAAAGATAAGCAATGCTACAGAAATGGTACACAAGATAGAGCATATTTTAGGTGAGAGATATAACATAAATCATACAACAATACAGCTTGAGTGCGAAACTTGCAGCGGTATCGTGGTGTGTAGTGCAGCGACAAAATCCGTGAACTCAAAGGATGCGGTTAAAGAACAGGACAGGCTGTAAGGTGAATGCACCTATCTGTCCTGCATTCTTTTGGATTAATATTTTATGGCCGTCTTTCTTGACATAAACAAAATGCTAAAATATGGTTAGAACAATAAAAGGAGGTTATTATGAAATCAATACTGTCAAATAAACATGTGTGGTTTGTATCCGCAGTACTTTTGTTTTCTGCAATTGTGTTATCAAATTGCAGTGGTGGATCCGGTTATGTTCCTGGAAACAGCAACAGCAGTGTATGTTCACAATCACTTTCGGCTGACATGAAAAAGCTTCTTAACTGTCCAACAACACCTTCCGCTCCGCCAACAGCACCTACCAACACTAATTTGCCTCCGTCGATTGTTGTAGCCAATAGCGGCGTTTTTTCTTATAACTGTTTTGTTCCACCAACAGGTTCTACTATTGCAGTAACCGTATCTGCAACAGATTTTCAAACTAATGAATCTATTCCGGATTCTACAATTAATTTTTTCTCTACAACATCAGATACAGTTAAAAATAATCCGCCCGATAGTACCGTTAACACGGGTTCAAACGGGTGGCTGCCGGGTTTACTTCCCACGGGCATTCCAGTTGCAGTTGAGGGGATCAATTCCGCCAGCGGGTATAAAAATACTTATCAGTTTGGTCTTACACTTTCACCTACAGATGCAAACTCTATTTTTAAGGTTTTACTGATTTCAAGTAATACGGTAAACCTCGTCACTGCATTATCGCACGTCACACAGGATTGGACAAATGACGGTGCAATAGCAGGCACTGTATGGGATTGCTCCGGCAACCCAATTCAAAATGCAATCGTGACACTTGTCAATGCAGGCACAGACGTTTCCGTGTCAGCGAATATAATTTATTTCAGGTATAGCTCTGGCCTCGGCGATATTCCGGACCCCACTTTAACATTGACCTCTTCTGACGGGATATTTTTAGCGTTTAATGTTCCACCAGGTGATTACGATGTTATTGCACAGGGCGTTCTGCCAAACGGAAATGCCCTTGTAGAACTCGGGAGAAGCTATGTGGAATCATTTGCAGGTAGTGTAAGTATCTCAAACATACAGCCCGAGACATCCACAACAGTCACTACCACATCAATTCAATAGTTTATGCATGTTGTAAAACCAGGTATTAGAACAAGCCCCTGTAAACAGGGGCTTGTTCTTTAATTGAAAGTCTTGTTATGAAGACCATTTCTGTTGTTACCAAAAAAAGGATTGAGATGATTGATGTTACTTCAGAGATAAACAACATGTTAAAAAGATTGGGGGCTGTAAGAGGCGTATGCTATCTGTTTGTCCCACATACAACCTCTGGTATTACGATAAATGAGAATGCTGATCCTGCTGTTAAACAGGACATACTTGATACACTGGATAAGGTTGCCCCATACAATGACAACTATCATCATAAAGAAGGCAATGCAGATGCACATATTAAATCAAGTGTTATAGGCGTCACATTGTCATTGTTTGTTGAAAACGGCAGGCTTGTTCTTGGAACATGGCAGTCTGCATTTTTCTGTGAGTTTGACGGACCAAGGACGAGAAGCCTTTTGTTAGAATTTACCCCTTTATGAATTTAATATATCATGCACGTACACAAAGAAAACTCATCTGTATGCCTGTCCTTCTATCTATAGAGAGTATCAATAAATTCAAGATTGATTATACAACGGATATGAGTATTGGAGGATTACTTATTCAAACAGAAGAGCCTTATGATAAAGGTACAAAACTTGATATAAGATTTAGGATACCAGGGGCAATTAAGCTTATCGAGGTAAAAGGTGAAGTTGTCTGGTCCCATAAATACATACCTGGAACAGAACCAACACAGGAATCTCTGCCTGGAATGGGTATAAGGTTTTTAGAACTCGATGAACAGAGCAGACACTATATAACGTCTTATGTAGAGAGCAAGAAAGGCATAAGTGAGGAAGACATATTTGTTGACGGGTTTGACTCCACAAATTAAAAAGACATTGGGTTCAAAGATAAGGAACATCTTTATCGCCGGTATAGCTGTATTTATACCAATTATTATTACTATCTTTATTTTGAATGTACTTGTTTCATGGTCTGATGGCTTGCTAAAGATACTCCCTGGTGTAGCAAATCCTTTAACCTATATTCATATACCGGGCATAAGCCTTGTTATTGCCCTGGTGATAATATTTATTATGGGGTTGATGACATACAATTATATCGGCCAAAAGCTGTTAATTATAATGGAAGACATCTTTGCAAAAATTCCATTTATCAAGGGTATCTATTCAGGTGCGAAACAGATAACAGAGGCATTTACAGAAGACAAAAATAAGTTTAGCAGAGTAGTGCTTGCAGAGTTTCCTGGGGCGGGAAGTTATGCAATAGGATTTGCCATTAGTGAAGCAGTTATAAATAATCCGGAACCCGCAAGATATCTTACCGTTTTCATACCAACTGTTCCTAATCCGACATCCGGGTTTTATTTATTTGTTAAACAATCTAATTTATATGAGATAAATATTTCTGTAGAGGAAGCTTTCAGAATCATACTTACTATGGGTGTTGGTATGAACAAACCAATCAATGCGGCACCTTTTATAAAAGGCTTGTAAAAGCTATGAACTTGACTCAAAAAATGAATTTGGGTTAAGTAAGAAAGTTTGTCTTTTTCTTTTGCAAGAAAAACTTATTCTGATTGACTTGTCTGATTAAAACATTTCTGATATAAAACTAATTTTGATATGGAGGACTAATATGGAAGATTGTTTATTCTGCCAGATAGTGGAAGGTAAAATACCGTCCAAAAAGGTTTATGAAGATGAGGATGTAATTGTAATAGAAGATATAAGACCGGTTGCACCGGTGCATTTGCTTGTTATTCCAAAGAAACATATCCCTACACTTGTTGATATAAGACAGGAGGATCAGCTGCTTATTGGTAAGATGATGTTCGTAGCAAAACAAATGGCAGAAAAAACGGGTATTTCTGAAAAAGGATTTAAAGCTGTATTTAATGTTAAACAATGGGGAGGGCAGACAATATACCACATACACCTTCATATAGTAGGCGGAGCTCCTTTAAGAATTCACGTCGCATAAGTGTGAAATTTTATATCCATAACGTGATTCAAGTATCACACTTTTTTCACATCAAATCTCTATTCTATTGATATGTAAGCATTTATAGTCTGGCATGATCTTTGCCTAAAGATATATTCATGTTTCAAAAAACTGTAAAAGAAAAGGTAATATGTGAAGGGTATGGTTTACATACAGGAGAGTTCTCGCGCGTAACAATTCATCCTGCGGAGGCGTCGTACGGAATAGTCTTCATTAAAAAGAACGGCAGTTCAATTAGGTATATTCCTCTTAAACCTCAAAGCATTAAAAACACGTTATTTGCTACAACAATAGGAGACGAGGTAGTAACCATTTCAACAGTAGAACATCTATTAGCAACACTAAATGGCTTTGGAATAGACAACGCTATAATCGAAGTTGAAGGGGATGAACTCCCGGGAGGGGATGGAAGCGCTAACATATTTTCCCAGGCTATTTTTGATGCAGGCGTTATAACATTCTCGGATTTATCAAATGCAATAACTTTTGATAGAAAATTTACAGTAGAATATAATGATGGATATATAACATATCTACCCGATGATTTGCTAACGATAAATGGAACTATAGACTTTAGTCATCCAAAGATATTAAAACAAGTATTTGTTTATAAAAATTCCATGGAACGCTTTATCTCGGATTTATCAAATGCAAGAACTTTTGGATTCTTGAAAGACTATTCCACAATGCAGGCACTCGGGCTTGCAAAAGGTTCTTCGCTTGAAAATACGATTGTACTTGATGAAACGGATGTCATGAATATAGGGGGTTTAAGATACAACGATGAGTTTATTAGACATAAGATACTTGATCTTTTGGGGGATCTTTACATCATAGGTAATACAATCAACGGACGTATAAACAGCTACAAAAGCGGTCACGCACTCAACCATCTCTTTGTACAACAAATAATTTCGATGATGGAAAGCAATACCATAATAGAACAAGAGTTAATAAAGCCTGCCGTTGTATTTTCGTATTAATAAAAAAAAACGATAAAATAATATAATCATTATAGTCAATTTATTCTATCATTTGGGTTTTATAACCCAATATGGGTAAAATGACACATATTTTGAATCGCAGCAATATGTTTATAGTTTTAATGTATTAATAACTAAGTTTTTGAAATATAAGTTTTTATATACCGTTCTAATTCATTCATAATAAAGGGTTTTGTAAAAAGCCTTAGCACCTCTGGTTTTGAAGCATCCTTTGAAACATATGTTGGAGGTAATGAGGTAAGAAGTATTATTTCAGAAAAAGGTTTTGGCATTGCTCTTATAATCGCATCCATACCCTCAGAGGTGACTGTTTCAAGATCAACAAGGAATAAATATTGATCATTACCCCTAACGTGTTTTAACTTGTTTAAGGCGTCAGATACATTGGTATAAAAATAGAACTCATCCATGTAACAAGATAACACCTTTGATAAGGAAATCTTTAATAACTCACAGTCGTCAATAACAATAGCAATATTCATACTAAGACTTTACGCAAGCACCGTGCCAGATTGCACAGTAATCAACTATTACCATTACCCTATTTTATCTTTGTAAAGCAATTAATCCCCTACAAAGGGAATTAGCAGGCAAGCAACTATCTTGACACTGTTTATTTATATATGTTACTAAAGAACATTGATTAAATAAGGAGGCTTTATGGGGAAAAAGATCTTGCTCGCCGATGATTCGATAACCATTCAAAAGGTTATATCTATAACCTTTGCTCCACCAACGTATGATATCACCATTGTTGACAATGGGAACGATGCTATAAAAAAAGTGAGCGAGATAAAACCGGATGTGGTTTTGACAGACATTGTTATGCCTGGCAAAAACGGTTATGAAGTGTGTGAAGCTGTAAAAAGTAATACCGAATTACAGCACATACCTGTTCTTTTACTAACAGGCGCGTTTGAAGCCTTTGACGAACAAAAAGCTAAGCAAGTAGGTGCAGATGCATGGCTTTCCAAGCCTTTTGAGACGCAATCACTTATAGATAAGGTCAACATCTTGTTCTCAAAACCTGCTGTAAAAAAGCCTATCGAAGCTAAACCTGCAACAGCACCGGCACAACCATCCAAACCAGGAGTTCCTCCACCTCCACCGCCGAGGAAGCCTGCAGTTCCCCACCCAGCTCCTGCGAAAGAAGAGATTAATGAACCGGTTGAGGAAATTATGGAACCTGAAACCTTCAGCGCAAGTGAGGAGACTATAGGAGCAGAAAGCGAATGGGAAACAATCCCTCTCAGCGAAGATAACACCGGACCAAATAAGCAAGAGATAGAAGAATTCCCTGAAGAAGAACTAAAACCCCTTGAAGGTCCTGCTATAGGATTTGATGAGCTTGAAGAGGCAATAACCGAATCTGAAGAAAAAACAGAAATGGAAGTTTTACCTGCTGCAGAACATTACGAAAAAACTTATGAAGACCAAGAACTGATAAATTCTGAAGAAATTACAGGGACACAAAAAACAAAGGCTATACAATTGAGTAGAGAGGATGTAACTAAAATTGCATCAGAACAAATAGAAAAACTCTTACAGGATATATTACCCGATACAGTTAAGCAAGCTGTAGGAGCAAAGGTAGAGGCTATTATTAGAGATGTTGCAGAGAAAATTATATGGGAAGTTGTTCCAACTCTCACAGAAACCATGATAAAAGAGGAAATACAGCGTCTAAAGGCCGCTAAAAAGAAAGCCTGATCACCGCTTTCATCTTTGTATAAAAATATTAGCTTAGGCACATTATCCATATATAGATAATCTATGAATACAGTTTATGCTCATAATGACATTGAAGAAAAATGGTATAAAAAATGGATGGAAGCTGGTGTATTTCATTCAGAACCTGATGGCAGGAAACCATATTCAATAGTTATACCGCCGCCGAATATTACAGGTTCTTTGCACATGGGGCATGCGCTTAACAATACATTGCAGGATATACTCATTCGCTACAAAAAGATGCTCGGGTTCAATACACTATGGATACCAGGAACAGATCATGCAGGCATAGCAACACAAAATGTTTTAGAGAAACAGCTTTCCTTAGAGGGGCTTGACAGATTTAAACTCGGCAGAGACAAATTTATAGAACGGATCTGGCAATGGAAAAAACAATCAGGCGATACGATAGTAAAACAGCTTATGCGCCTTGGCGTCTCATGTGACTGGCAGAGACAAAGATTTACAATGGATGATGGACTCTCAAGGGCGGTAAAAGAGGTATTCGTTAGGCTATACACGGAAGGGTTTATATACAGGGATGAATATATTATAAACTGGTGCCCAAGATGTCTTACAGCACTTTCCGATCTCGAGGTTGAACATAAGGAAGAGAACGGGAAATTGTATTATATTGTCTACCCTATAAAGGGAGAGGATATCGGAATAACGGTAGCAACAACAAGGCCCGAAACAATGCTTGGGGATACTGCAATAGCGGTACACCCCGACGATCCAAGATACCAGCAGATGAGGGGAAAAGTGGTGACGATCCCTATTGCCGAAAGGGGCATACCAATTATAGAAGATAAGGCTGTTCACAGAGAATTCGGAACAGGTGCTGTAAAAATAACCCCTGCACACGACTTTGATGATTTTGAGATGTCAAGAAGACACAAACTCACACTAATCAACGTGATAGACAAAAATGGAAGAATGACAAAGGAGACCGGTATTTATTCTGGAATGGATAGATATAAGGCAAGAGAAGCAATCATAGAGAAGCTTCAAAAGTTGGGGCTGTTATCCAAAATTGAAGATTATAAGTTGTCGGCAGGCAGATGTTACAGGTGTGGCACAATAACCGAACCAATGGTTTCGACACAATGGTTTGTCAAAATAAAGTCGCTTGCAGAACCGGCAATCAAAGCTGTAAAAGAGCATAAAACAACGATCATACCGAAACAATGGGAAAAATCCTACTTTGAGTGGATGGAAAATATAAAGGATTGGTGCATATCAAGGCAGATATGGTGGGGGCATAGAATCCCGGCATGGTATTGTGACGACTGCAAGGGTATTACTGTTTCTGCAGAGCTGCCATCGACATGCTCAAAATGCGGAAGTAAGAATATCCATCAGGATGAAGATGTACTTGATACATGGTTCTCTTCAGCACTATGGCCGTTTTCCACACTTGGATGGCCCGATAAAACAGCCGAATTGAATTATTATTACCCTACAAGTGTAATTGTAACGGCATTTGATATCTTATTTTTCTGGGTTGCCCGGATGATGATGATGGGTTTAAAACTGATGAATGATGTGCCATTTGAGCATGTTTATATTCATGCGATTGTCAGGGATGAGTACGGCAAAAAAATGAGTAAAACGAAAGGTAATGTAATAGACCCCTTGATAATTATGGATAAGTATGGGACCGACGCTTTTAGGTTTACACTTGCTGCTATGGCTGCTCAGGGCAGGGATATAAAACTTTCAGAGCAAAGAATAATAGGGTACAGGAATTTTATTACAAAACTCTGGAACAGCACAAGGTTTGTAAGCATAAAAATGGTTGAAGCAGGTATTGTATCGCCGTTTAAACAAAGCAATGAACATCCTATAAATGCATGGATAAACAACAAACTGAGCAGTTTGATAACCGATGTTAAAGATGCCCTCGAAGACTTCAGGTTTAATGATGCAGCTATTTTGATTTATCAGTTTGTTTGGCACGAATACTGTAACTGGTACATTGAAATGGTAAAAATCCACTATAACACAACTCAGGATAAAATCACTGTTAACAACATGCTTTTTGTACATGATACTATTGTGCGATTACTCCACCCATTTATCCCGTTTGTTACAGAGGAGATCTACCATGTTCTCGGTTATGAAGATCTAATAATAAATTCAAAATATCCTGTTCCGGAAATATATTTAATGAGGGATGATACGGTTGCAAACAAGTTGAGTGGAGTAGACGAAATGATAAATATTGTAAAGGTTATAAGGAATATAAGGGCTGAGTGTAACGTGCCTGTTGCACAGGACGTTGATATTACATTTATATCTAAGCAGGATGAACTTGAGATTATACAGCATTATGCCGGATACATAAAAAAGCTCGCACATGTAAATAATATGTATATTAAAACAGAATCCCAGGATATAAGAGGTTCTGCGGTTGATCATCTGCCGGGTCTTGACATCCATGTACATCTTTCAGGTGTGATAGACCCAAAAATCGAGATTGTAAGACTGGACAAAGAAATAGCAAAACTAAATGAAGAATCCCAGAAATATAAGTATAAGCTATCCAATGAAGATTTCCTCAAGAAAGCGCCCGAAGATATCATAGAGGATACAAGGCTTACAAACGACGAACTGCTGGAAAGGTATAGCAATCTTGTAAGTGCAAGAAAAAGGCTTGAAGAAATCTTAAAATGAATGCATTTAAAAAGCTTGTAAAATCCGCCCTTGAAGAAGACATTGGACACGGGGATATAACAACAGATAGCCTCATTAAAGATGATGTTTACGCCGATGCCGTCGTCAGTGCAAAAGAGAATATGATTGTTGCTGGTGTTGATATAGTAGATATTGTACTTCATACAGTTGACCATGAGATTCAATTTCATAGTATAGTAAAAAATGGAGATACTGTAAAAGCGGGTGATACTATTGCAAATATAAAAGGAAAGGCATGCTCAATCTTAAAAGCAGAACGTACTGCTTTAAACTTCCTCATGCATCTTTCAGGCATAGCTACTCTTACAAGGACATATGTAAATGCAATTCACGGGTCCGGAGTTATACTGCTTGATACAAGAAAAACTACCCCTGGAATTAGAATATTTGAAAAATATGCAGTAAGAATAGGCGGCGGCACCAATCATAGGTTTGGATTATTTGATGGTATCCTTATAAAGGACAATCATCTTTTTGTCTCAGAGAATATATCCTTTGCCGTAAATAAAGCAAAAAAATCGCAGCCATTAAAAAGAGTAGAAGTTGAAGTAAAATCTATAAAGGAACTAAAAAAGGCAATTGATGCAAAAGCGGATATTGTTCTGCTTGACAACATGGATTTAAAACAATTGAAAGAGGCAATCAAACTTGCGAAAGGTAAGGTATTAATAGAGGTTTCAGGAAATGTCACACTTGATAATATAAAAGGTATAGCGGCTCTTAAACCGGATTTCATATCCTGCGGTGCCCTTACACACTCTGCACGGGCTATTGATATTTCTATGAAGATTACTAATTTTTACACAAAGGAGTAAACATGAAAAGGATACTTTTAACTTTAATATCTCTCACGCTGCTGCCAGCTATGGCTTTTGCGAAAAATGAACACCATGAGGCGGGTGCTATTATTTTAAAGGATATAGAAAATACCAAACTCTACAGTAACTTCACATATACCACATTATCAACTACTCAGATTAAGATATTGAACAAAAGAGGTGTTACCGATTATTGCGAGGTTGTGATACCCTATTCAACAATGTATCAAAAAATAGATATAGTTAACGCACAAACATTAACAGCGGACGGAAATGTTCTTATGCCGGGTAAAAAGGCTATTAACAATGTTACACCTCCATTCATATTTAGCGCCCCGATATACTCTGATGTAAAGTATAGGACGATCACCATGCCAGGATGCACAGCCGGTGCTACAATCAGCTATACCGTATTAATAACGACCATAAAACCTTACATGAAAAATAATTTCTTTGACAGGAACTCATTTCAAACGAGTGATCCCATAGAACTATCCGAATATGAAATAAGCATGCCCAAGGACATGAAATTCTATTTTAAACAATACAGGTTTGATACAACACCAATGATTTTAGAAAAGGGGAATAGAATTATTTATAAATGGGAGTTAAAGGATGTTCCGCAGATCATAACCGAGGCTAACATGCCGCCCATGTCGGATTTTTCAAAAAGAATTGCAATAAGCACCGTAGGTTCATGGGATGAACTTGCAAAATGGTACTGGGGGCTTGCAGGCACACAGTATGTTTCTGATAAGTCACTGGAAAATAAAGTTAAAGAACTTACAAAGGGATTAAACTCAAGGGATGAAAAAATAAAAGCTATCTATGATTATGTAGCACTTAATATTCGTTATGTTGGAATAGAGTTTGGGATAGAAGGCTATAAGCCGCATAAGGCTACAGAGGTGTTTAAAAATAAGTACGGTGATTGCAAAGACCATGCGACACTTCTTTTAACAATGCTCAAACTCGCAGGGATCACAGCGTATCCTGTACTTGTTGATACAACAGGTATTGCAAAAATGGATCCCTCATTACCGTCGCCGGGGCAGTTTGATCACGAGATTGTAGTAATTCCAGAAGGTAATAAATACTGGTTTTTAGATTCTACATCCGATGTTACTTCATATAAAGATCTGCCTCCGATGGATCAGAGAAGAGAGGTAGTCATAATTTATCCTGATAAAGCACAACTTGTAACCATCCCTATATTTCCGCCAGGAACGAATAATATAATTAACCGTAAGATTGTTAAAATAAACAATGATGGTTCTATAAATATAGATATGAAGCTTATTGCAAAAGGCGTGTACTCTATGGAGTATAAATATATCCTGAGGGGTATGAAACCGGAACAGAGGAGGACATTTGTCGAGTCCCTCGCAACAGGTGTGTGCCCCGCTGCAAATGTGACAGATTATAGTATATCCGACCTGTACAATCTTAATATCCCGGTTACAATAGGAGTAAATTTTGCATGCCGTGATTTTGTTATAAAGGCCGGTGATCTGTTGATTGTTAAGGTTCCTACCCCATCAATGCAGAATCTGTCTGATATAACCGCTAAAAATAAAAGGACATACCCACTTTTTATCGGATACAATCTCGAGAAAAACAGTACTGTCAGCTTAAACATCCCATCGGGTTATAGGATCAGGTATATGCCTGAAAATATGTATTATAAAGATAAATTCGGAGATTACAAAATCAGATATAAAAGACTTGAGAAGCACCTAAGCTATAGTGAAAATCTTATATCAACAGCATATTCTGTGGATCCACAAGATTATAAAGAGTTAAAACAATTGTTTGATAAGATTGTTATTAGCAATAAGAATCAGGTTATTGTGTTTGAGAAGCTGAATTTTAAGAGGCATGTCGTGAAAAGACACAAAGCAACCCATTGAGCTTAATAACGCATTTAAAAATTCAGGGGGGGCCTTATCTTTGTTTCATGGGCGTAAAAAGAAAACTATTCTCCCAATAGAGGGATATACAGATCTCACCGCTGTATTTTGGCGGTTAAAAATTGCATCCGTATTTTTATCATGCCTTGTAATGAGTAGTACTGCTATGTCGGAATCGCTCAATTTAAAAATATCAAGCCCGGCATTTATGGATAATGGTTATATACCTGTAAAATATACATGTCAGGGAAGCGACATAAATCCTCCGCTCATGTTTAAAAATGTTCCTAATAATACGGAATCGCTTGTATTGATAGTAGAGGACCCCGATGCTGCAGGAGGTACTTTTACACACTGGATTATGTGGGGTATCAACCCAAGAATAGAAGAGATAAAAGAGCATGATGTCCCTCAAGGTGCAAAGCAGGGTATGAATGATTTCGGCACAAATGGATACGGCGGACCCTGTCCTCCGTACGGGAAGGCTCATAGATATTTATTCAAATTGTTTGCCATTAACACTGTACTTCATATAAACGGACACATCACAAGACGAGAGATAGAAGAAACAATACACAGCCATGTTATTGCCCGTGCCATGTTTACAGGTTTATATAAAAGGCAATAAAGCATACTTTAAAAAACTCATTCTCTGTGGGTTAACGCATATCTTGAGTTTATTTATTACTTTACAATCTCTACGATAATTTTTGATGCCGCACCTTTCCCGATCGCAGCTTTTGTAGAACCAAAAGAAATTATAATAGGTCCACCCGCAGCATTTACAACTTTTACCCTGCTGCCATAATGAATCCCTATATTTATGAATTTTTTTATCAATCCGATACCGCCATTAAAACTTTTAACAATACCCTCGTCGCCCGATTTTAAATGGCTTAATGGCTTTAGGTTTTGCGTTTTAGGTTCTTTTTCAATTGTTTCCATAAGACTTGTGATAATGATTTTCACTAACAATGTCAATAGACTTTGGATATTGTCCGCAAAAACCGGGTGTAATCATGATGACTTATTGCATTATTCCGGGTTAATGAGTATACATAAAAACAGGGTGGTAGCATTGGAACCAAAAAGTAGAGTAGCGATTACAGGTATATCAGGTTATCTCGGAACACTTCTGTCAAGACTTCTTGTAGAGAATAAGGAGGTTGAGTCTATAACAGGCATTGATCTGAAGGAGCCCTCGTTCAAACATGACAAGATCCGATTCGTTAAGTGCGATATAAGAGACAGGCTGCTATTAAAGGCGATCAAAGGTTGCGGCACGGTTGTACATCTCACATTTGTAGTCCAGGAGCTCAGGGATAAAAAACTGATATACGACATTAATTTAAACGGCACGAAAAATCTCCTTGATGCATGCATGATAAACGAGCCGGGGAAGCTTGTTATCGCAAGCAGTGTTGCTGCCTATGGCTCGGTAAAACGGAACAGTATTATTACAGAGGATTCAGAGCTCCAGGGCAATAGAAGCTCATACTATTCGGATACAAAGAGAATCGTGGAAGGCATGCTTGATGGATTCGAAAAGAAAAACCCGGAAATGATCATTACAAGGATGCGTCCCTCAATATTTTGCGGTAAAAATGTGAACAATTTTCTTAGAGATGTTGTTAAGTCCCCGATTATCACTTATATTAGAGGCAACCCGTACGGCATGCCGCTGGTATATGAGGGGGATGTTGCAGAGGCTTTTTACACTGCAGTGATCGAGGATCACCACGGTGCGTTCAATATACATGCCGGTTTTTTGTCTGTACACAGGCTGTCTGAGATACTCGGGAAAAGGGCTGTAGGAATACCGTACAGGCTTGCAAAGATCCTTGCTGATCTGAATTTCAGGCTCGGGATTTCAAAGTTTTCCAGCCACTGGGTTGAACTTGCAAGGTATCCGATGAACATAAGTATTGCAAAAGCAGAAAAAGTTCTGCACTGGAAACCTGCAAAAACGCCTGAGCAGGCGTTTGTTGAGATGATGGACAGCGTAAAAAATAAAAGGAGGTAACAATGAAGGGTGATCTATTCAAAGGTATTGTTCAATGGGATATGCAGGATGCAAAAGGGTATAAAGGCAAACTCCCGGTATTCTATTATGAGAACACATCCATGACAGCCATATTAACGGCATCTACAGAAAAGGTCATGAAATACATTCCCCATCCGTACATGCATCCTGTTGAGGTATTCCCAGGCAGGTGTCTTGTCGGATTTTCTATGTTTGAGTACCGTAAAACGGATATTGAGCCTTATAACGAATTCAGTATTTCTATAATAATCAGCTTTGGCAAAAAACCAGTACCCGGTATTACAATTCTGTCAAACATGATTAATCGCTGCTTCCATGCCTATGTCTGGCACCTGCCTGTCACAACAGAGAGGGCGCGTTATGGAGGCGTTGAACTTTACGGGTATCCGAAATTCATAGCAGATATAGCTTTCAAGAGAGAGAAAGATCATCTCGAATGCACCCTTTCCGAGAAGGGAAGCAAGATTCTTACTATCAGGGGAAAAAAACAGAGTACCTCGCAGGGTAAGATACTCAGGTTCAAAACGTACTCCATCAAAGACGGCGTTCCCCTGTGTGCGAATATATATACTAATCCGATCGAGTTCAGACAGACCATGAACAGGAATGCAGCAGAACTTGAGATTGGGCCGGATCACACAATATGTGGTGAATTGAACGGTATAGGGCTGAGCAAAAAACCGCTCGTGTTCCAGTATATACCTCTTAATGAGATGATTCTGTTCGGCCCGAGAAACCTTATAGACGATTGAGTAAGGTTATAAATATGGATTTTGAAGCGGAGTACGGAAGTATTGTAGCGAACGACAAAAACGCTCAGGAGGTTCTTGTTAAGGGACGGGAATTCAGGGAAAGATATATAAACCCTGTGGCAGATGAGATTGATAAGAAAATGCTTTTGGACCCTCATTATTCCCCTGATGATATAATAAAGAACGGGTGCGATTACGGGTTCCTCAGCCTACCGATTCCCGAATTTATTGGCGGGGGCGGCAAGACAATTCTTCACAGTGCAATATTGCTTGAGGAGTTGTGTGCTGGATGTTCAGGTATAGGCAATATCTTTGGAGCACATTATCTCGGGCTGTCAGGCTTGATACTTGGTATGGATATAAATCAATATGACAGGTTTCTTTACGAGGTCGTGCAAAAAGAAAAGCAGGGTAAACCTGTTATCTTTTCAGCAGCAGTAACAGAGCCTATGGCAGGAACAGATGTTGAGGATGCTGAATTTCTTCCAAAGGCAAAACTTGTGACATTTGCAAAAAGGGTAAAGGGAGGCTATGTCCTCAACGGTAGGAAGGTATTTATAAGCAACGGGAGCATAGCAAAATATAACGTTGTAATATGCGCGCTTGAGAAAGACAGACCGTTAGAAACCTGGACCGGGTTTACAATCCCGGCAGATGCCAAAGGCTTTTCAGCAAGCAGGGTTGAATTGAAGATGGGACAAAGGGCTGCTCATGCTGCTGAGCTGGTGTTTGATGATTGCTTTGTACCGCGGGAAAACAGAATAGGACTTGAAGGTAAGGGCATGAAGATGACGGAGGTGATCCTCGGTGCATCCAGAGCACCCGTCGCTGCTATTGCAACAGGCATTGCAAGGGGTGCGTACGAAAGGACCCTGGAATTTGCGAAAAACAAGAAAAGCGGGGATGGAAGATTGATTGACAAACAATGGGTGCAGATGGCACTTGCCGATATGTACGCCAAGATACGGATCGCAAGGTACTCATATCTTGAGGCGGGCAAATTTTTCGATGACAATATAACCTCTTCGCTCATGGGTCATAAGATGATTATAAATCCGGTAATGAGGTCGTTGGGTATTATAAGCAGGACAGGCATTGGCATGAAGATCACATCATCGGATGCATTTAAAAAAATCACGACCTGGTATGTGGAGAAAAAAATAAAAAGTGTTTTGGCATATACATCACTTGGTCTGTCCTCACTTTCCAAATTTTCATGTGCAGATACTGCGATCAATGTCTGTCTTAACGCTCTTGAGATCATCGGCAATGAAGGTGCAGAGGAAAGAAATATTGTGGAAAAATACCTCAGGGATGCGAAATTAACGCAGATATATGAAGGTACAAACCAGCTTAACAGGTACACCGTGTATAAAAAACTTATCAAGGGTGACTAATGAGGGAGAAATATGAATATTGATGAGATGGACATTTTTCTAAGCTCAGTGGACAGGTTTATGAAGGCGGGAATAGCTCCGTATATAGATGCCATGGATCTTTATCCTCAGAAGGATCGACCCTTTGATGTTTATGATAAGCTGATAAAATCCGGTGTCATGAATATAGAAGAAATGGGTGAAGAGCTCCACAATCCAGGCAATATAGTAAGGCTACTGTTTACCATATCGGGATACTGTGCCGGAATTGGGGCATTTGTAGGCTACACACTGGCAGGCGAGATGTTAAAAAAAAGGTACGCACCGGAGCTTGTTAACAAAGGCACTGTAGGCATATGCATGTTTGAAGAGCGGGACATTAATATTGAATATGGTAAACCGGATTTCCATGCGGTGTTTAGCAATGGAGTTGTTAATGGGACAAAAAAATCCATTATCATGGGTGGTGATGCAAGTTTTTATGCGGTATTTACAAAAGGCGAAGACGGCTACTATCTTGCATGGATAGACAGACATGCAAAAAATATGAAGTTATCACAGCCTGCCGGATTGCTCGGTATAAGAACGGTTTCATGTATTGATGCGGCATTTGAAGCAACTCCTGTGATATCAGGAACAAAAGACGGACTTGATGCTTTATTATACGCCATTGCCATACTCAGCCTTTTTAATTCGGCCTGTGCATATGCAACAGCGGGTGCAGGGCTTAAAAAGGCATGGGAGTATACGGAACAGAGATACCAGGGCGGCTGGATGATAGAGAATTACGATGCAATAAAGCTTATGTACTCAAAGAATAAAGCCTTAATAGAATCTTCAAAAACGGCAATACTGTCTGTGGCAGACAATTTTGAAACCAGCCCTTCGAAATCCATGCAGGAATTCATCCGGGTAAAGATCAGTGCTACAGAGAATGCCGTGAAAGCCCTGCTTGATGCAATACAGATGCACGGCGGTTATGGTTATATGAGGGATTACGGCATCGAGAAAAGGTTCCGTGATGCTGTTACGCTTTCGCTCTTGCCGGTTGATAACACAAGGCTTTCGCTCATGCTTACAAATTCAGTAAGGAAGTAAAAGCATATTTTTACCACCAGAACGGAATTTTTGGAATTATTCCCCTTTGGGGGAGGCTATGTCACAATGGTCATTGCGAGGAATTGAAACGGCCGAAGCCTGACCGGGGTGGCATATTTACTTCTCTGCCAAGGGTGGCTGGCACCCATCCATGGAATGTACCGGGTATTTGAAAACGTCTGCATTTGTGGTTTAATCCTTTAGCAGTTTTCTTGCTATCATGAGCCTCTGAATTTCCGATGTACCCTCGAATATTCTGTATGCCCTTATATCTCTGAACATACGCTCTACTTTTGTCTCTTTCATAAAGCCCATACCACCAAAAACTTGCATAATCCTATCCGCAACCTTAAATGCAGATTCCGTTGCAAACAACTTTGTCATACTTGATTGCATCCGTATATCTTCACCTTTATCAAAACTGTATGCAGTATCGGCAAGCATTCTGTCTGCTGCATAAAGTTCTGTTGCACTATCGGCAAGCATCCACTGAACGGCTTCAAATTCTGCAATAGGTTTGCCAAATTGTTTTCTCAGTTTTGAATACTCAACACCCATAGATAAAAGCCTTTCACCTATTCCAATTGCAGAGGCTGCTGCAGATAGCCTGCCCTCATTTAATGTTTTCATAGCAATCTTAAATCCTTCGCCGATATTACCAACCACATTCTTATCGGGAACAAAACAATCATCAAATATTACCTCTGCCTGCAGCCACCCTTTACCGCCCATTGTATTATGAATATTCCCTATGCTGTGTCCCTTTGTCCCTTTTTCCACAATGAATGCCGTTATACCGCCTTTTGCCCTTTTTTCTTTATCGGTAACCGCTATAACAGTGAATATGTCAGCAATAGGTGCGTTTGTTATAAAGTGTTTCATGCCGTTTAATATCCATCCGCCATCCGTTTTCCATGCCGTTGTAGCAATTGAAGACGCATCAGAACCTGCACCAGGTTCTGTTAGAGCAAATGCGGCTATAGCTTCACCCGATGCAAGTTTTGGGAGATATGTTTCTTTTTGCTTAACCGTTCCATTATTTATGATTGCCATTGAGCCTATTCCATTGTTTACGCTCATAATCGCCCTTATGGCATCATGCGATTTGGATAGCTCTTTTAATACATAACAATAATCCAGGAGATTCATGCCCGACCCGTTGTATTGTTCAGGGATTCTTAAACCGAACAATCCAAGGGATTTCATTTTATTCAGGAGCGATTCCGGGAGTTTACCCGACTCTTCTATGGCATCTTCAACAGGCAGGCATTCGTCTCTTACAAATTTTTTTGTAACCTCTAAAAAATGCATTGCTTCTTGTGTTATTCTTTCATCCATACGAAAGTTTTATTGTTTCTCCGGTCATTTTATTGGCTGGGGGACTAGGATTCGAACCTAGATAGGCAGATCCAGAGTCTGCAGTCCTGCCATTGGACGATCCCCCAAGGAATAAGGTTTTATATAGTGATTGCAGTATTTATTGTCAATAATAATCCCAATGGCTGCAGTTATAACTTTATATGCAGTATGATAAATTCTATGATAAGATTGAAATGATAAAATACCTTAAAGGAGGTTTTTATGAAAAAGGTACTTATAACAGGGGCAACGGGATTTATCGGCAGTAATCTCCTAACGGCAAACATCTCAAAAGGCAATCATGTCCGCGCATTCGTTCTGCCCGATGATCCTGATGAACAGAAACTCAGGGACCGCGGCGTTGAAATCTTTCATGGGGACATAAGGGAATACGATGCTGTAAGAAAAGCTGCTTCAGGTATGGACATTATTTTTCATTGCGCTGCTGTTGTAACCGACTGGGCGCCATGGAAACTCTTTCGTGAAATTACAATCGGAGGTGCAGAGAATGTATGTAAAGCTGCTGTGGACGCAGGCGTATCAAGGCTTGTGGATATAAGTACAAACGATGTTTTTGGCACCGATGAATCCATAATAATGGATGAAACCTGTCCACTTGAACCATGGGGTGAACCTTATCCGGATTCAAAGATTGAAGCAGAAAAGATTACATGGAAATACTACAATGAAAAAAGGCTTCCTGTAACAATGGTTTATCCGTGCTGGGCATTTGGACCTGGTGATAAAACATTCGTTCCGCTTCTTGCCGATTCAATCATCAGGCATGAACTGATATTCTGGCGAAAAGATGTTATCGTCTGGCCTACATACATAGAAAATCTCGTTGATCTTTTATTGCTGATTTCAGAGGATGACCGCGCAGTCGGCAATGGCTATCTTGTGCATGACGGAGAGTCTGTAACACTGCAGGATTTCTGCAAAGGCATAGCCGATACGCTCGGTGTTAAACCTATTAACACGCATATACCATACTTTACCGCCTATGCAGCTGCTGTTATAATGGAAGCACTCTGGAAGATATTTAATATAAAGAAGAGACCATTGCTCACTACGTACACGGTAAAAAACCTTGGTTCACGATTGAAGTTCTCGATAGCAAAAACAGAGCGTGAACTCGGATGGAAGCCGAAGGTTCCATTTAAACAGGGGTTTGCAAGAACAATGGAATGGCTGAAAACACTTGATCAAAAGACCCTAAAACAAAAATAGAACAGTTTGAAGCCTGCCTGTTGATTATTGACAATACTATGGGCGCAGAAATTGATTATACTTTCCGCAGTAATATGTTTCCTCGTTCAAGCCTTTGAATCAATTGCCATTATCAACGCTGATACAAATCTGTACGCGAGATCAACAGCCGCAGGTTGGACGTTTTCGAAAACATCCGTTTTCCAGTGCCAGTTGGGCAATATCCCTTCATCGTCAAATGCCATGATGCTCATTGCCTTATACCCCCTGGACAGCGGCACAAGCGCATCCGTGGACATAGTTGTAAATACCTCCGGTTTGACATTATCAAACCCATTATTCCTGAGCTGATCTGCAATTGCAACCATACCATGATCAGCCGCATACTTTTTCATCATGCCCTCTTCAACGATGTATGAGACGTGCCCTGCACCGCAGTTATCTATGTTTATTATGAGTGAGTCGTTTAATAGTTTCTGGTGATGTTTCACAAAAGATATCATACCCACCATGCCTACCTCCTCTGCCCCTGTTGCGACAAGGTAAAGCTCTGTATCATCAAGTGGTTCTTTTTTGAATTTTTCCGCTATACCTAAAAGTACACCAACACCCGATGCATTATCATTTGCGCCGTGCGTGTAATCACCTGTTATCTCTCTATGAATCAACATAGCAACCGTTACAATCGGATCGATCGCTAAAATTGCGACAAGGAACTTAAGCCATACTACGTGTGTTATCCAGTACATGGCTGTAAGAATGAACATTAAAAAAAGAGATATCACGAGACCTATAAATGTATTTCTGAATCCCCTTACGAACCTTGGTGAGAACATAATGCCTGAACGGGAGGAATCATAATGTGCGGTTACTATTAATCTGTTTTTAATCTCTTTTGCAGCATGTATATAGCCTATTACATTGCTTGATGTCTTTTTGGGTAACAAAAATGCAACAAGCTCAAAAGATGTGTTCTCCAAAAAGAATGTTACAGCTCCTAAGCCTGTAAGCACAATCGCAATAACCGGATGATGCAACAATAAAAAGATCGCTCCGGCCACACTCATAAGATAGATCAATATATAAGGGTAAGAAAAAGATGTTATTGTTTTGAACGGCTCTAATGAATTCTTAATCCCGATGTTATTAAATGTATTTTTTATATAATCTCTTGCCCCGTATTCTCCCTCTGTAGCAGTTCCTCTTTTTCCTATTTTTACGGAGAGATTATAAATGTGATCTATCACCGGCATCATCCCATAACGTGTATCACAACCTTTGCAGCTTGTCTATGCCTTAATAAAGCTTAAGTTCCTCCGTTTTATCTTTGCCTCTTTTGACTTATAGAGCAACGGGAATACGATGATCATTTACCCTGCTTACAAACTCTAATGCGCAAAATCCGTATGATGTCAGTGTTATAAGTTTTTTATCGTCTTCAAACATATCGATCTTGAGGTCTGCAACCTCTGTATTGCAGCACCATAGCTTTTCTCCATCCGGGTCTGTATACTCAGCACCTACAAATGATTCAATCCCGGCACTGATCTCACCTCTAAACCGTATTCTCCCTATCTTAGAGAAAAATCTCCATACAGGGAATGTGCTGCTGCTTTTGTTCTTGAAAAGCTGGATAATGCCGTTAAGGTAATAGTCCCTGTTAAGGCATCTTATAAAAAATAACGTTAACTCCGGACTAAGTTTATTTCGTATCCTTATCCGTGCTGATATGCCTTCAAAGATTGCATCTTTATCCTCAATGAACATGTTTGAGTTTGCCCATGTCCATTCATCTGCATGCTTTGTACCCCATAGATGGGTCTGCTGACCTGGCTCACCGTTGCAGTAATAGGATTTACCGTTAACCTCAACCATACCATGGACCTTTATACTGAAGTTTGGTGATAACACCTTTGTTTTAGCAATCCCTGTTCTATACATAAGCTTATGTGGAAAATGATGGAAAATCTGAAATAACGGCTCAAATCTTATATCCCATTTTATCGTACCTTTTGCACCCTTAATCTCACCCTCTGCTCCTGTCTGAAAAATTAAAGCATCTTTAATCCTTAATGAAAAGCTATCCTTTTTGATCACTGCATCAGAGATTGAGAATGTGTTTTTGATAGCGATGTTGTTTAATGGATTTCGGGAATCAAAGAAGGTGCCCCATAGCTCTGCAACTGTATTACCTTTTAAAGATGCGAGCAGAGTATACCTTAACCAGTAAGCTGTAGAGCTTTCAGTGTGGTTAAATTTTATGTAGTATACTTCGTAGTAGCCTGGTTTACCATTCCACCTTGTTATATTTGCTGCCTCAGCCTCTGAGATCATCATGCTTTACAGTACCTATTTTTAACCTGTAATACAAGTACGACAGCCTGTAAGATTATATTAACTGCATTTTTCCCTATCCACACCTTTACGCCGAGACACGGCTCTCCCTTTTATGCGGATGCCGGCAATAGGCTGAATCAGTCCTATGTCTGAGAAGGGAGGAGGCGGCAGGCGGGGTTATGAAAGTTTTGACTCCCCACTTATCAGCATAGGAATAAAACCCATTGACCCATGCTTTGTCTTGGAAAACGGGGGTGCCAGCCTATTATGTAAGATCGATGCCTCAAAAATCCGACTCAAGCCATGCCGCTGCTTCTCCCGTTATCGGTTTGATTTTTTGTATTTGTGTTAGATCTATACAATATTAATTGTCTTACAAAGATTAAATCTGGGGGTGGACAAGTCAGTTTGTCATCTTGACATGATATACCAAATAAGCGATATATTCTGCAGTGCTGGACTGGAGGGTCAAGATGAATGCTGTTTACCTATTACTCATTGGTCTTGCAATATTTGCCCTTGGTTATAGATACTATTCCGTATTTATAACAGCAAAGGTGCTTGTATCCAATGAGAAAAGAAAAACGCCTGCTTATACAAAAACCGACGGCAAGGATTTTGTACCAACGAACAGGTTTGTACTGTTCGGACATCATTTCGCTGCAATAGCAGGGGCAGGACCTCTAATCGGCCCGGTGCTTGCCGCACAGTTTGGCTTTTTACCGGGTGCTGTATGGATAATCTTTGGTTCTGTGATAGCTGGCGCAGTTCATGATACCGTCATACTGTTTGCCTCTGTAAGGCATGGTGGGGAAGGTTTACATAACATCGCAAGAAGATACATGGGTAAATTAAGCGGCATAACAACTGCTGTAGCAACATTGTTTATCATAATAACCGCACTAGCGGGACTTGCAATAGCGGTTGTTAATTCAATGAATGAAAGCTCGTGGGCAACATTTACAATTGGTTTTACTATCCCTGTAGCATTGATCGTAGGGTGGTACATGAAAAGCTTTAGGCCCAATAAGATTGCAGAAGCGAGTTTTATAGGTGTAGTACTTGTGTTTGCCGGTGTAATATTGGGCAGAGTTTTTCAAGAATCCGGTTCATCTCAGACGCTTATGTTCTCAAGACATCAGCTTGCCATTATCCTTGCCGTTTATGGATTTAGTGCATCGGTTCTTCCTGTATGGCTGTTACTTGCACCAAGGGATTACCTCAGCACATATATGAAGCTTGGAACAATCCTCTTACTTACAATAGGTATTTTTATCGCGCATCCTTATCTTAAAATGCCTGCTTTAACGCAATTTGTACATGGAAACGGGCCCGTTATTCCGGGTAAGGTATGGCCTTACGTATTCATAACCATTGCGTGCGGAGCAATTTCAGGCTTCCATTCACTTATCAGCTCCGGCACAACACCGAAGATGCTGTCCAATGAAAAGGATATAAGGTTTATCGGCTATGGTGCTATGATCACAGAAGGCTTTGTTGCGTTGATGGCACTAATCGCAGCAAGTGTGCTTCCGCCTGGTGATTATTTTGCAATAAACACGCTGCCCCATGTGTTCGCAAAACTCGGTATGCATGATGTTGAGCTCGCTTCACTCTCAAAGATGGTCGGCGAGCATTTAGCGGGCAGGCCCGGAGGTGCTGTTTCACTTGCGGTTGGTATGGCTTATATCTTTGGGAAGATACCGGGGCTAAAAAGCCTCATGTCTTACTGGTATCATTTTGCGATCATGTTTGAAGCACTGTTTATACTTACAACTATTGATGCAGGAACAAGGGTCGGGAGATACATACTTCAGGAATTTAGCGGGAGTCTCATACCAAAATTAAAAGAGATTTCGTGGCTGCCAGGTGTGATAATAACAAGTGCTGTTATATCGCTTTCATGGGGCTATCTTTTATACTTTGGGAGTATAGGTACTATTTGGCCCATGTTTGGTGTTGCCAACCAGTTACTCGCGGTAATAGCTTTAACTATCGGGACAACTTACATCCTAAATCATGCTGCAAAAAAGGTTTATGCTTTAACCACTTTTATACCATTTCTATTCATGTTCGTAGTAACGTTCACGGCAGGGATAGAGAACATCTTCAATATCTATATGCCCCAATCGACCACTCCTGCAAAGATAAATATTATTCTTACCGTATCAATGCTTTTGCTTGTTCTGATTATCGCGCTTGACGGTATAAGAAACTGGATAAAGCTCCTAAACGGCACTGCCATACCAATAAAGGATGACATAGCAGAGGAACCATTACCCGAGGATATAAAAACCTCTCTAAAAAACCTTGATTAAAATTTTTCATCTTGACATTCTATTAAATATTTTATATAAAATGCTGCAGGAGGTATTAAATATGTGGCGTCCTGCACCAAGATAAAAATTGTTTATCAATTAAATGCATGGTTTTAGTTCATGATCTCTTCACCGTTGGATTTCTGTAGCATATTCGGCGGTTAAAGGAATCGTGGAGGGAGGAAAGGGTAGACGTTTAGGTGAACAGGTTATAGACACCTTTGATAATATTAAGGGGTTTGATTGTTCTAATCTTAAAGAGGTGATTGTAGATCATACTGGGTCTCATATAGAATTCTTTATTTGCAAGCTTTTGTACTGTAAGCAGTTCTACGGGTGTCATCTTATCAGGATAGTATACGAGTGAATCTGGTTCGGGATTGAATGTTGAGAAATTTTCCCAATCTTTTCTATTCCATTTGCCCGTTTTTACAAGACCATCGTATATCTCTGTTCCCGGATAAGGTATAAGAATGGCAAACTTCGCAAAATCCAGAGGCAGGCTTTTCGCAAACTCTATAGTTTGTCTGCTCATCTCGGTTGTTTCCCCTGGTAAGCCGAGCATGAATAAGCCTATGGTCTCAAGCCCTGCCCTATGCGCATTTTCAACGCCTGTTCTTACCTCATCGAGCGTATAATTCTTGTTTACGTTTCTTAATAACTGCTCAACCCCTGATTCTATTCCAAAAATAAGTCTCCTGCAGCCTGCTTGTTTTAACATGCTTGCAGTATTATAATCGATGATATCAACCCTTGTCTCTGTAGTCCAGATCACTTTTTGGTTGATGCCGCTGTTTATCATAGCATTGCAAAAATCATTACTATGCTGTTTACTTAATGGAAAGATAGCATCAACAAAGCCTATCTGCTTTACCTTAAACCTATCTATAAGATATTCAAACTCGTCTACCACCTTTGCTACAGCCCTTTTCCTATAAGCTTCTTTTTTGTATGTAATACCGCAGAAGCTGCAATCAAAAGGACAGCCCCTTGATGAAAGCAGTGTAAGAATTGGTTTATCAATGTCAGCAAATGGGAGTAAACCGTATTTATCTACAGGGAAAAGATGCCACGCCGGATAAGGGAGTACGTCAAGATCCATAAGTAATTCTCTGTCCGCATTTCTTATAACATCCTTACCATTCCTGAATGAAATACCTTTTACGTGTTCGGGTACTGTATTGTTTTGATAGGCAGCAACGAGTTCAGACATAGTATACTCGCCCTCTCCATGTACAATTGCATCTGCATACCCGTTGTTAAGAATCTCGTTTGCAAAATAGCTTGCATGTATATTACCCCATACTACTTTTATTGAAGGATCAAAGCCCTTAATCGCCAATGAGATATCTTCGCACTGTTTTTCTGACGGAGTAAGACATGATAGCCCAACAACATCTGGATGCCAGTCTCTCACAGTATTCATAATACCGTTAGCTCCGAATCTATATGCAAAATCATCTATAACCCTGACATCATGCCCCTGCTTCTCAAGCATAGACGCGATATATGCTATACCTATGCACGGCATAGGCTCCAGCAAATTTTTAAATTTACCAAACTTTGAAAAATTTATGGAAGGATTTATGAGTAGAACCTTCATATTGGTTTAATATACGGTTTTTAAAATAATTGTCAAGATGGGTGTAATAGTCTAAGCCTCTGTAACAGCTTTTATAGATCTCTCGATAGAGCTTAAAAGGTGCGAGATCTCTTTTTTTGTTATAGATAGAGGCGGCATTAACACTATAACATCACCGAGTGGCCTTAAAAAAATACCATATTTTCTTGTTTCATAGCATACCCTTGCACCTATCTTTTCCTCATATAAGTATGGCTGCTTTCCGGGTTTATCCCGGACAAGTTCTATTCCGACCATCAAGCCAAGCTGTCTTATTTCACCAACATGCTTTAATATCGCGATCCTCCTCAAACCCTGCTTGAGTTGTTTTATTTTTGGTTTGATTCTCTTTAGGATCTGCTCCCTTTTAAAGAGCTTAAGGTTTGCTATTGCTGCTGAAACCCCGAGTGGATTTGCTGTATATGTGTGACCATGGTAAAAGGTCTTTTTTTCTTTATACTTGCCAATAAAGGCATTATAAATCTCTTCCTTTGTACATGTTGCGGCAACAGGAAGGTATCCTCCTGTTAGACCTTTTGCAATTGCCATTATATCAGGTTTTATCCCTTCGTGCTCGCATGCGAACATCTTGCCTGTTCTTCCAAACCCGGTTGCGACCTCGTCTGCTATAAGCAATATGCCATTCTTTTTTGTAATTGTTCTAACCTTATTCAGATAACCCGCCGGAGACATTATAAAACCTCCAGCAGCCTGCACCATTGGTTCAACTACAAGTCCGGCAATCCTGCCGCGATATTTTGTTATCAATTCTTCAATCTTGTCTGCACATGCAAGTCTACACGAAGGATACTCGAGCCCAAGCTCGCACCTATAACAGTATGGGGATGGGGCTTTTAGGGTTTTAAATAAGAGCGGCTTATACGTTGCGTGAAACAAATCTATACCTCCTACACTTACAGAACCGATTGTATCCCCGTGATATGCATTATTAAATGAAATGAATATATTTCTTTTTGACGTACCTTTATTAAACCAGTACTGCAGGGCAATCTTTATTCCAATTTCAACCGCGGTAGCCCCGCTATCGGAGTAAAATACCCTTGTGAGGCCATCGGGCACAATATCGAGAAGCATCTTTGCAAGAATTATTGCACCTGAATGGCTTAACCCAAGAAATGTGGAATGAGAGATTTTTTTAAGCTGAGATATGATTGCCCGATCTATTTCTTTTTTTCTATGACCGTGAACATTAGCCCATAAGGAGGATACACCGTCAAGATACCTTTTACCATTTACATCGATGATGTAATTCCCCGTGCCCTTTTCTATGATTATTATCTCCTCTTTCTCCCAGTCCTTCATCTGTGTAAAAGGATGCCAGATGAGAGTCTTATCCATTTTAGAAAGTTGTTTATAGGTATAGCCTTTCATATTTATTCCCCGTTTTATCTGCTCTTTATTACACCAATCTTAAAACAATATCCACTTACCGGGCACACAGAGCATCGTGGAGATACAGGATTGCAGATTGCCTGCCCAAGCGACACGAGCAGATCATTATAAATGATCCAGTATCTCTCCGGGAGTGTCCTTCTCAAAGCCATTTCTGTATCATAAGGCGTTTTTGTTCTTACATATCCAAACCTGTTTGAGATCCTGTGAACATGCGTATCAACACATATACCGGGTTTGTTGTATCCGAGCGATATTACGAGATTTGCTGTTTTTCTTCCCACGCCTTTAAGCTTGATCAGGTCGTCAATTGTATCGGGAACCGTGCCGTTGAATTCGTTAATCAACACATGCGACAATAGTTTAATTCTCTTTGCCTTTGTTCTATAAAAGCCAACAGGATAGATCGCATTTCGAATCTGTTTTTCTTTTAGCAGTGCTATTGATTTCACATCCTTAGCCAGGTTAAAAAGTCTTTCAGAAGCACCCAGTGTAACAGCATCTTTTGTTCTCTGACTGAGGATGGTAGATATAAGTATTTTGAATGGATCATGGCATCTACGGCTTATAACCGTAACAACAGGGGCATTCCATGCCTTGTAAGATTTTTTTAGAATATTTATGATCTTGACTATGTCCGGTTTTACCTCTGCCATATAAGATGTCGTCCTTTAAGCATCATCCGCACAACCCTTTTAGTGTTTTCTTTCATTTTGATGCTGCATATACCTTTTTTATGAATGCCTCTGCGGATTGTTTTGTAGGCTCTATTGTACCTTCTAGTATCGCATCAACGACGGCCTTTTTTATCTCGCCTATCTTGGGGCCTGGCGGGATATTGAGCAGATTTTGTATCTCGCTGCCATCCAAGGGTGATTCAAGCCTGCCCACCTCATCAAGCTTTTGTTCGTGTATCCTTGATTCAAATTCATTAACGCCATTTAACATGTAATCTTGATCTGCGAGTGATGATGCGTCGGCCCTGTGGAGATCAAGTAGTTTATCGAGTATATCATAATTTGTTCTTATAAACTTCTTTATAGTTGAATCCTTCCAATCAGAAGTGTAATTGATCATGTGCCTTTTTATAAGAAGTCCTGCAGTAGCAGCAATTGAATATGGAATCTTCAACCTGCGTGCAAATGCCTCGAACAGCTCTGAACTTTTGTCCTGATGCCCGTAGTATGTTACCTTCTTTCCCTGCTCATGTTTTGATAGCGGTTTACCGACATCATGGAAGAGCGCAGCAAGTCTTGTTGAGATATTTGGTTTGGTTTTATCCATTACCTCAAGGCTATGGATGAATAGTTCGTCCTTATGGTAGTGGGATCTCTGATCAAAACCTACTGTAATTTTAATCTCAGGCATAAGTACATCAAGTATTCCAAGCTCATTCATAAGCTGTATACCTTTAGAAGGCTTTTGAGAATTCATGATCATAAAAAGCTCTTCCCTTATTCTTTCTGCAGCAACTCCATTGATGAGGCTAACATTTGATCTTATAGTATCCTGCAAGCTTTGTTCCATATTAAATTCGAGAATGCACGAGAATCTTATTGCTCTGAGGATTCTCAGTGGATCATCTTTTATCGTCTGTACCGCGTCTACGGGTGTTTGTAAAATTTTATTTTCGAGTGCCAAGAACGCTCTGCCAAGTAAATCTGAAATCTCGTATGAAAATCTGTTTATCCTTTTCATTATAAGCGTGTTTATTGTAAAGTCCCTGAGCAAAAGATCGTCAATGATATTTTTTGCCCTGATTGGAACAAACTCCATCTGAATGTTATAATCGTTATGTATGCCTGTTCTAAAATTACCGAACTTTTCAAAAGAAACCGGATAAAAAAATCCTGCCGATCTATGAAGCTCCATCGGCACTTCTATTGCATCGCCTTTTACAACTATAAAATCGATGTCTTTCGGAGACTTATTTAATAGCAGTTCTCTTGGTGCACCGCCGACTATCAACAGCTCCACATTATGCTTTTTTGCTATCTCATCGGCAAATTCAATGTACCTGTCAATGTAAGCGTTTTCGAATCGCACTATTTTTTTTAACACGGTATCCATATTATGATCTCGAACAATTATAAATATCAGAATTAAAACTGTTTACAAGCAATAGAGTTGATCTGCTAAAATAAGTAGGCTATGAAATATCAATAAAACGGGGCATAGCTCAGTCTGGTTAGAGCGCTTGGTTCGGGACCAAGAGGCCGACGGTTCGAATCCGCCTGCCCCGACCATTTAGGACTAAGCCACTGAAACTTACAGTGTTAAAAAACAGACTTTACTGTTGTATTCCCTTGGTTAAATCGGATTCAAAGCCATCTTTTGTTGTTAACTTATTTGATATATAATCAAAATAGTTCTATAATGTGAAATATTAAAAGGAGTAAGTATGAATAAAAAATTTGTGTATATAGTTGTTCTCTTGGTAACTTTTGATATTATCGCATGCGCACCCTCAATTCCGAAAACAGTTTTATCTAATGTAGATAAGGTAATTACATTTAAAATGCTTATAACAGATCCCGCATTGTACAAGAATAAAATAGTTATACTCGGAGGTGAGATTGTCAGCTCCAAAAATGAGACTAACAATACCACTTCATTGGAGGTTATAGATTTTCCTTTGAAAAGTGATTATAAGCCTCAAATAGGAGATCATAGTGATGGAAGATTTATAGCAGTTAACAATGGTTATCTTGAAACAGAGATATATAAACCTGGCAGGCTTGTTACAATCGTAGGCTCCGTAACCGGTGCAAAGGAAGGTAAGATTGGTGATATGAAGTACAATTTCCCTGTTATAAATATAACATATGTAAAGCTATGGCACATACATCATAAAGAATATTTATATCAATATCCTTATCCAATGTTTTATAACGGCCCTAATTTTTATCCACCATGGTGGTATTATCCTTATGGAATAACATTCCCGTATTAAGGTTTACATAAATGGTGAGTGCATTATTCTTTGCTGTTGTGGTTATTTCATCTAATGGTCATAAATATATCCAGCCAAAAACTTTATACGGAGAGGCAGTCCAGAATTATTATATCCTGCATTCAAACCCTCAGAAGCAACAATACAGGGACAATTGGTTAAATGTAATAAGTGCCTTTAAACATTTATATAAACGGTATCCAAAAAGTAGCTACGCACCTAAGGCGCTTTTTAACATAGGAAATCTTTATAATAATCTTTATAACCGTTCATTTCTTGAAGAAGACCTTGATAAATCCATATCTGCTTTTAAAGAATTGATAAAAAACTACAAAAAAAGCCCTCTTGCCGATGATGCGTTATTAAAGATTGCAGAAATCTACAGGACAAAGAAGGGTAATCAGAGGATCGCATTAACATTTTATAAATCGATTCTAAAAAAATATCCCAGAAGTGATTCAGCCCCGATAGCAAAGTTGTGGATAGTAAAACTTGGAGGGAATATCCCTGAGCAAAAAACCCCTGCAAAATTGTTACCCGCTATAATCACAGGTATAAAGTTCTGGTCAACAAATGATTATACAAGGGTTGTGATAGATTTAAGTAAGGATGTTGCTTATACAGGGCATTTGCTTGAACAAACAGAGAATGGAAAGATAGGTAAAAGAGTATATGTAGATCTAAGCGGTGCCAGTATAACCGGGGACACAGCACCAATTATAGTAAAAGACGGGCTTGTAGAAAGGATAAGGGAGGGACAATTTAAGCCTTCTACTGCAAGAGTGGTTCTGGATCTCGGGAATATAACCGATTATTCTATTTTTAATCTTGAGGACCCTTTCAGAATTATCATAGATGTAAAAGGGAGAAGAAATGATAAAGCAATGACTTTAAAGACTTCTAATCCAACGGTTACAAGTATACTTACACAAAGTTCAACTGTTTCCACAGAAAAGCGGCAAACCGGTACTACATTGACAATTGGAAATATCATAAAAAAATATGAGGACTTGCGGGACGAAAACAACGTAGGGCATGTGGCTATACATCATGAACAACAGGTAAAGTCTGTGGCATATTCGTCGATAAAGACAATCGTAATAGATCCGGGACATGGCGGGAAGGATCCCGGTGCTATCGGGCCAGACGGCGTAGAGGAAAAAAACATCACCCTCGCTATCGGGAGAATCCTTGCCGATAGACTAAGAAAAATCGGTTTTCATGTAATAATGACACGGGACACGAATGTATTTATTCCACTCGAGGAGAGGACCGCAATTGCGGATATGCGTAACGCAGATCTTTTCATATCAATCCATGCAAATGCAAGTATAGATAGACGGACAAAAGGTATAACAACATACTACCTGAGTCCTGCCAGTGATAGAAATTCTTTGATCGTTGCAGCAAGAGAAAATGCAACATCAGCAAAAAAGTTGAGTGATCTGCAGTTAATCCTTGAGGATCTTATGAAGACCGCAAAGATAAACGATTCAAATATGTTCGCACAGGACGTACAAAAGAGTATGGTATCTGAACTCAGGCTGAATAAATATAAGACACCCAATCTTGGCGTGCGTGGCGCTCCATTCTATGTTTTAATGCATACAAGTATGCCAAGCATACTTATAGAAACCTCATTCGTTACAAACCCTGCGGAAGAAAGATTACTTACAGAAAAACGGTATCAGGATACAATTGTTGACGGCGTTGTAAAAGGCATTCTTAAGTATGGATCAAAAATCAAAATGGCGTATCAGTAATACGATCCTCGATCGGACAGGTATGCCTGACCCAAAATACATAATTTGGGTTAATAATTAAATAAGTTTAGAACAGACCCTCCGTATAGTTTACAATATTGTTATAATATTACATTTTTGCAATATTATTTGACACCATCCAAATAGAAAATTGCACACTAAACCTCTCCAATAGCCTATTTGAGGATACTGGCATACGTTGTGCTTTTACCTCTTGCAGGAGAAAAAATATGAAACCAATTAAGTTTGTAAATTTTATTGTGTTCGTTGCAATGCTGGGAACAGCGACAAGCAGTTTTGCCTGGGAAACTACGGAATACTGGACCCCGTGTATTATCGATGTTCACACGTATGCGGTCCCTGAAGTGATGATAGGGAATTTTTTCACTATTAATAAAAAGATAGCAAATGGCGGGGGCGCTTTTCCTACGGATATAGGTCTTGAGATCGGCGTCCTTCCGTTTAACAAGGTGCAGATGGAGGTGGGTATAGACGCTATGGAGCCATCCGATGCTCCCTACATGTTCAATACAAAGATAGGAACACCGGAAGACGCCATGTTCAAGGGGGCCCCAGGACTGGCTGTGGGAATATTCGATATGGGTACTAACCCGTTTACGACAGCATACGACATTGTAGACGCGATCATAGGTAAAACCATTCCTTACATAGGCAGGCTGCATGCCGGTTATTATTACGGCAATCATGCGGTGCTTGTGAACGGTAAAGGTCAGCCGGAAAACCAGGGATGGATGGTCGCTTATGACAGGACCATTCTGACCTTAAACAAGGACTGGCTGAGTTCGATCGTCCTGGCTGCGGATTACGCTTCGGGTAAAAACTATGTAGGTGGAGGAGGCTTCGGGCTTTATTTTAACTGGACTCAAAATATAAGTTTGCTCACAGGTCCTGTATGGTTCAACGATTCCGTCATCAACGGGGCGTGGAAATGGACCACGCAGGTCTATATAAACTTTTAAAGGAGGTAGTTATGAGTGAACAAAAAACAAACACAGCAACGGAAAAGCCAGTTAGGAAGGATGTTTCTAATGGGGTAAAATCGACGCTTGGTCTGACAGGCGTAACGGTAAATGCAATGGCACTGATAGCACCTGGCGCGTTCCTATGGATAACCTATCAAATGCAGGCCGCCGCAACATCGCCCAGCGGAGCTTCGGTAGCTTCCGATATATGGCCGGGTATCATTTTTGCATTGATCCTTGCATTCCTCACAGCACTGTCGTATGCAGAGCTTGCTAAGATTTATCCGGAGTCTGGGTTTGGCAGCTCCTATTACTTTGCTGAAAAGGCCTTTCTGGACCAGGAAAACGAGGCCCATCATAAATGGGCGCGTATTGCCAAACTGCTGACAGGATGGGCTGCGCACCTGTTCTACTGGGTGTACCCGGGTGTCATGGTTGCAATGATGGCCATCCTGATCGGCTACATATACACACAGTTTACCGGGCATACGCTGAACAACACGAAGCTTACGGTCATAGCTGTAGCTTTTGCCGCAGCGACCGGATATATAGCATACCGGGGTGTTACAGGGTCGACCCTGACAGCACTTGTCATCAACATCATCCAGTTGATCTCGTTGATCGGCTTCAGCGTTGCGGCTATTATTTACAGGCTGCACAACCCACAGCATGCAACAATATGGGCATTCACCAGTGCATGGGACGTGGTGAAGATACACTCTTTGCAGGGCGTGCTGATACAGTCCACACTGGCAATACTCATACTGGTTGGGTTTGAAAGCTCCACTGCATTTGCAGCAGAGGCAAAGAATCCAAAACGCGACATTCCAAAGGCCGTCATAATATCTCTCGTGATCCAGGGATTGTTTGCCTATCTCTTCGAATACTTCTCGGCAAACTATATGGTCAGTGAGAAGCTGGTCAATACAGCTGTCAACGGGGCTGTTGCCACCACGGTGACTGGGCTTGCCGCTGCAGGTGCATCCAGTGCACCGATGGGTGACATGGCGATACTCATAGGCAACAGCCTGCTCGGCGGTATAGGGTTCGGATTGATGATCTCTATAGCTGTTACCGTAGCTATTGCGATACTCGGAACAACCCTGAGTGCGATGAACACCGCTGTACGGGTCAGTTATGCAATGGCACAGGACAAGGAGATGCCGGCACTGCTGAATTCCCTGCATGGCCGTTTTGCAACACCGCACCGGGCGATATGGGTGCTTGTAGTCGTGTCCTCGCTCATAGCTGCCGTTGGTGTACGTTCTGTCGTCGGTTTAACCGGGATCACCCTTGCTTCTAACTTAGGGACCTTTGTTCTATACGGTTTGACATGCGTATGGACGATCGTGGCCTTTTCGCAGCGCAAAGGACACAGTGTTATAAAACACATGATCATTCCCGCACTCGGTCTTATGGCTAATTTGGCCATGTTAGGGGCAATTCTTTATCTATACATCATAGGCAGCAGCGATGCCAAAAGTGAGGCGTATATCTGTTTCGGGATAGCCGGTATGTGGGCAGCCGGGAGTGCACTGTACGTAGCAGTAAACAGTAAATGTGAGGGGCGTCCAATTATAGGAATTCAGTATAAGCAGTTATGAATTCTATCAAACCGCAAATAAACTTTTTTCAACTGACGGATAAAGGTCCGGTGCGTGAAAACAACGAGGACGCAGTAGCCTCCTATCAGTACGAAGACGGCGTTTTGATGATTGTGGCAGACGGGCTGGGTGCTCACAACGCAGGTGAGGTTGCTAGCACCATTGCCATAGAAGTAATGGAAAGGGAGATGTCCCTTGCGGCCGGCCCGGTGTTATCAATGAAAAATCTCAGGCATGCCATCCAGCAGGCAAACCTTGATGTCTATCAGAAGGCAATAACAGTCCCTGAATTATACCACATGGGGACAGCGGTGATAGCGAGTGCGATAACTGGCAGCACGCTATTCACCGCTCATATCGGCGATTGCAGGCTCTACATGCTGCGCAACGGCGTATTTACTCAGCTTACCAAGGATCACACGTGGGTCGGGGAAAGGGTACAGTACGGTATCCTCACACCCGAAGAAGCCCGGACACACCCTAACCGACACATGCTCACACGCTATCTTGGTTATGAGCTGCTTGCATCAATAGATTTCTTAAAGATAGATGTCCGGGCCGGGGATATACTTTTGCAGTGCAGCGACGGCGCGTATGAGGCGCTGCTTGATCCGGAGCTGGCTGAAATTGTACGATCAAATAAACCTGAACAATCCTGCACGTCCATAGTCCGTAGATCCCGTGATGCCGGGGCAGAGGACAATATCAGCGTACAAGTAGTATCGGTTGTCACGCCGGGAACCGCTATAGAGCAGCCGTCATGGTGGAGATTCTGGTGGCGGTGAACCTGCTCTCACGGTGTCATACGTTTGACAAGCGGTGTACTTTCAGTTAGTTAAAAGCCTCACATATGAGTGAACTTACCCCCGGACAAATGCTTGATCAATACGAGCTGCTTGACAGTATTGCCAATAGCGGGATGGCGGCAATATTCCGTGCACGCGATACAGAAGACGGTAAAATAGTCGCGGTGAAGGTGCCGCACCTCCAGTATGCAAGCGATATTGTATTCCATCAGAGGTTTCTGAGAGAGGAGCATATAGGCTTAAGTCTTGACCATCCTGGCATTATAAAGGTTTTTCGCACAAAAGAAAAAAGCAGGCTTTACCTTGTCATGGAATATTCAGAGGGTGAACTTCTGAGCAAGCTGATCCAGATGGAACACCGCCTGCCGGTCCCAACTGCTGTTGATTTTGCGGTTCAGCTTTCCGATATACTCATCTATCTCCACGACCGCAATGTGGTACACAGGGACCTGAAACCCGACAATATCATGATCATGCCGGGCGGAAGATTAAAATTGATAGACTTCGGAATTGCACTCGATACGGCCCTGCGCAAGATCACATGGACAGGACTGTCCCAGCCTGTAGGTACCCCCGATTATATGGCACCGGAGCAAATAAAAGGACAGCGCGGAAGTGCACGTACAGATATTTACAGCCTTGGCATCATTCTGTACGAAATGCTTACAGGCAAAACACCATTTCACGGCCAGAATATCTATACGGCGATGCAGGCAAAGATGATTGAAAATCCCATTCCACCGGGTAAACTCCGCGATAGCATATCTCCTCAACTCGAAGAGATCGTGCTGCACGCAATTGAGCGGGACCCCCGTGAACGGTTTAATAGTGCACAGGAATTCCGTGATTCACTCATTCATCAGGATAGAGTGATAGTAACGGATCGTGCCATAAATCAGCATCCAAAATCAAGGATAGCCTTCTGGCTGTGGAAACTGCGGGCTCTTACTCTAGGCATATTATCTTCCGAAAAATAAATAAACTCAAAAGATTAAAAAAATAAAGGTGCGGCAAAATCAAACAATTAAAAATCATGCCTCTATTATATCAGTTCTTTAAGGTTTTCCTGTATTTTGTTTATGTTTTTAGAGATGCCGAAGTTTTTCATTGCTTTTTCTCTTGCTTCTTTACCTATGACTTCCCTTGAAAGAGGATCATTAATAAGTCTGATTATCGTATTTGCCAATGCATCTCTATCTCCTGATCTGTAAAGTATGCCATCAACATCATTCTCTATCAACTCAGTGGGACCCCCTTTATCTGGAGCAACAACAACTTTTCCTGCTGCCATACCTTCCATTACGACCTGACCCAGTGCTTCCGATATAAGCGTTGTAAGAACAACAATATCACTATTCATGATAAAAGCATCAACATCATTTCGGAATCCGGTAAAAAGTATATGATCCGTTATTCCGTATTGGTTTGCAAGCTCGTCCAGATGTTTTTTGAATGGCACATTACCGGGGAAGATATCTCCGATAATCAGGAACATGCTATTTTTGTATTTATCCAATATGAGTTTTGCAGCTTCTATGAATAATTCCTGTCCCTTAATGCGACTTATTCTTCCGATATCGGATACAATAAGGTATCCTGCCTTCCTCAATTCAATTAGCTCTTCCGGGACAGCTACATTTGATGATCGAAATCTGTTAAGATCAATGCCATCATATATGACATCCAATTTCTTTATACATTTCTTACTAACTTGTTCGCCAACGGTATTGCCTATAGCTATTATTTTTTTTGATACGAAACACATAAACGATCTATGAAAAGAA
The DNA here is from genome assembly GCA_023382265.1 of Deltaproteobacteria bacterium. NCBI lineage: Bacteria > Pseudomonadati > Myxococcota > Myxococcia > Deltaproteobacteria bacterium. The sequence continues at coordinate 43,763 of JAMCPX010000056.1, forward strand.
ACGAGAGTCGGATAATCGTCGTAAAACTCTCTCAGATGGTAAACATGAGGGACACCGCATAATAATGAGGCAAGCGGAGCACCAATTATCACACTTGTATTTGAGTATACAAGATTTATATGTTCATTTTTAACGATCCGTATAATTTTAATTATAGAAGCAGGTAAGCTGAAAATGTATTTTATAAATTTTATGCCATGAAATATGCCCTTTCTCATAACCCATGGATCAATGAAATAAGTTTTAATGCCGAGCTCTTTCAACTTGTCCGATAGAATACCCTCGTAGGGTAGAATTACTACAGGAGAAAACTGCTTTTTATCAATTCCTTTTATCAGTTCATAAAGGCATCTGTCAGATCCATACATTTCTGAAGAAGAGTGCACAAAAAGAATTTTAATGCGATTGAACTGCTGCATCTTTTATTAATACTGCAATTCCACTGCCCTGATTTTAAACTTTATATCTTTAATGTGAGGTGTCCCTTTTATTGAATTTATTTTTTTTATCATTTCAACTTTTTTAAATGTAAGTTCTTGAAAAATAACGTTGTTATTCACGGCAACAATCAGAATATCATCACTGTTTATTAGAATTGGAGTCGCGACATTTGAGTTGTCCTTATCTACAATATCGGCCCAGTGTTCATAGATCTTCATGCCCTGTCTCTGCTTGTCAAATTTGGTATTGTCCAACTCAATTATAATATCTTTCAGATCTTCCATGTCTCTATGCAAGTTCCTTCTTAAGCGATTTTATCATATTCCCTGCCTTTTCTCTTATTATCTCAGGTAGCTTTGAGTCGTTTGCTATGAGCATTAAATCAGGCATGAGTATGTGAGGTAAAATAGCAATCGTAAGCTCAATAGGCGTATATGGATTCATTGCGATAGAACACTCGATTCTGTACCTGCTTATCCATTTGGAACTATTGTATACCGTTTTTAATATATTTGCTGAGTTGGGTTTTTTTGATACAATTTTGAGTACATCACTTTCCAGTATTTTTGGGTTAGAAAGTAAGCCGCGAATAACCAGCGGATTAGAATCATACAATAGCCTTTCAATAATATCGTGGTTAAGTGATTTTGATAACGATTTTCTCTCACCCAGTGTAAGACCTTCGGTGCGGTAATCCTGAAGCGGCTCATCAATCTCCCGGTTTTTTATGTCTGTTATATTCTCAAGTAATGTCAGTATAACCTCTCTATATCCCTTTTCTCTGGCAATTGTTAACATCCGGTAAAAACCTTTTTCTCCTACCGCATTTTTAATTAAAGATTTATTGGTAAAGATGTTAACGACACGTAGAAACCTCTCCTCTTTCCTATCTGCCATTGTAATAACATACATAATGAGTCCTGCTAATTTATCAACCGGTATCTCTTTTATAAGATCAGCAAAAGCTCCCTCCCTTATTTCCATATCTTTATAAACGAGCAACCTGTTAATCATATTTATCGCCTTTTTTTGGTTGTCCTCGTCCTTCATATACCACTACTACTGTGTTCCCGGATGTGCGCTCTCAGGAATAATTGTATAGGAACTCAAGTTGTTCGGGACATCAAAGAAAACCACTGCAAAAGGAATAGAAGTTTCGGGAGGAACATTAAAATTCTTCAAAGATTGTCCCATTTCATTGTTAAGTTTTTTATTTATCTGATCGCTCGTTAATGTTCTCAGTTCTTCATCCGTAAATACATTTGCTGCATAAAAGGATTTAGAAGAAACAAGGTTGTTATTGTTATCGAGAATACTTGCCTTCAGCTTAATAAAACTCAATGACTTATTTTTTGTATTAGTGACATCACCCTCTATCACAAATAATTGCTGCCCTCTTACGTTTTTCATGAAGTATCCTTTCGAACTCGCAACACTAACGCCAACATTTATCGGTTTTTTGTTAGCAATTTGTTCTGATAGCAGGAGATATACTTTATTAGCTTCCTCCGTAATTTCATGTTTGTACATATACCCGGAATAACCTATGACCGACATTAATATCAGTACTGAAAATATGAGTATAATTTTTTTGAGCACCAATGCCGTATTTTTTGCCGCATCTTCTTCTCTCCCGTGTTTAATGGTTTCTCGTATCATATGTTCCACTATAGGAGTTGGAAGATCCGAAACTTCTGGCGCAGATACGGGCTGATCCTGTGCATGATCTATAATCGGTTCTTCTTTTTTAATAGCATCATTAAAGTCTGATAGCTCGTCTTCCGGTTTAGGCTCAGAGTATTCATGTTCCGGTGATGCCTCTTTGTTTTCTATTAACGCTGACCAATCAAACTCTGTACCGGGATTCTGTACGGCGGATTTTTCCCCAGCAATATCGCCTATTGTCTCTTTTATGGCTTTATCAAGTTCATCATGGATATCGGATTGCAAATAACCTGCGTCTTGTTTAGACTGGGCAAGATTTTCCACATCTTCCTTCTTTGGCTTTTTTACTATAAAGGTATTCCCGCATTTAGTGCATCTTACCTTTACGCCATCTTCTGTAATAGCAGTATCATCGAGCTTGTACTTTGTATTACATTTATCACATATAACGATCATATATACTCTTCTCTTTTCCGCAGAATATTAACAATTAATTTTAAAAGTGGCAAGTAGTAAATAAAATCCGCGCGCCTCCGGTTTTTAATAAATAAAGGCTGATTCATTTAACCTGAAGATTATAAGGTGAGCAAGACTAAAAAAGCCCTGCCTCCGGCCGGGTTTTGATATATTATTCTATGTGGATATATGCCTGCCACAGTAGTAGCAAATCGGAAAGCGCGTTCGCTCAAGCCACAGTGCTCCATTTTATTCCACGGGCTTGTCGAATCAAGCACCATCATCCGCATAGGCAATGGCAAAAACACGGTGTACAAATTGGCAAATGTGCGAATGCGAATGGGGCGTCCTGACATCATATTGAGATATGTGGAGAACTGAGGAGCGCTGAATCGCATCAGACTATAAGCAGCGTAGGTATCCCAGTTGAAAGAAATAATGTTGTCTTGAGGCTGGAGACAACTGAATAGCTGGTTAAGATATTCACATGATGTCCTGCTCGACCATCCGGATGCCGAGAAGGTTATTATTTGTATAGATGCGGAATGTGAAAAAGAAATTAATGAAAAAGTGAAGAAGGTAGAGCAAAGTCTCTCTAATAAAATCGATAAACCTATATTCTATGTAATTGTTGTAAACGCTGTAGAGGGGTGGTTACTTGCAGATACAGAGACTATAAAAAATAGCTTGGAACATAATGCCAATGTCAATATTTCGCCTTCTGCTACCCTCGATTGTAAACCGAAAGAACTCTTAAAAAAATTTTTCACAAAACTAACAAAGATTTTATTCATATGCGTGATAATCCAAAGATTGCAGAAAGACTGGACATTGATGAAGCAGCAAGAAACAACCCAAGCTTGGCTTACTTTGTGGAAAAACTTATGATCCTTAAGATTTCAATCTATATTAGAGATGGGTAGACCTATAGAGGGAAAACTAAAATGTCATCTTCTCAATAAAATGGCATAAAACAGCATTTTCTGTACGTAAAGTTCTCGCTCATTGCACAAACTTCCTTGTTTTTTAAACGCATTTCCTGGGTTCATCATTAGAATTGTCAAATAGAAGAGTTTTTGTGTTGTTATTTTAAAATTCAGTGTTTTAAAGATATTTTTGTGAATCAAAGAATGGGACATGTGATCACATGCCCCATTTGATTCTCATTCACTCCAGTATTGATATTATGCGAACTTACTGAGGTTTTTCAAGCCGTTCCAATTCTTTATTGGTGATGTGTTCTAATGTTTTAATCTGTTCGGGTGTGTAACCGAGTGATTTAAAGTCCATTTCCCCATGTGTAGAATGACATTTATCACACGATAGCCCGATCTTCTTTACTGCGTGATTTACCGATATGTAGGATGTGCCCGGGACCTGCATCGCCATCCATTCCCCGCTCCAGGTGAAGCCCATTGCTTCGAACGGTTTCATACCTGCATCCAATGCCGCTTTTACATTACCCGTCTTGTTATAAACCTCTCTGTTCGGAGCAAGCAGTGCCGGGAAGTTTGCCATCTGGGGGTTATCTTTCAGGAAGCCCATGCCGGGCTCCTGCCACATCTTGAGTTTTTTGTCGAACAGCAGCACCTGTGTCAATCCACGCACAGGATATATCTTTGCACCGGGTGATTTTATACTCGATATCTCAAATGCCATCCAGCTCTGTACATCCTGATGATACTTGGTATTGGGGACCCTCCAGATGTAAACAGGATGGCCCATTGTTATCTTTACCGTGGGAACATAGATGCCCGGTATTGAAGGGATTTTATCGTATTTTGAAAGTTCGCTGTATTTCCCGTTTATGGTATCCTTTACAGGTTTGCCCCAGTTTTCATAGGATATGCCGGATACAACGGGTATATGGCATGTCTGACACGCAATCTTTTCTATATGTGCGTTAAGAATTTTTCCTATCTTACCTTGATGCGGCATATATCCGTGACAGTTTGAGCATGTAACTTTTACGTCTGGCAGATCATTAGCAGCCATGTCGGACTCAAATTGGCCCTTTGGAATTTTATGATGTTCTGTAACATGGCATGTTATGCATTTAAGCCCTGCCTTTGCGTGAACATCAGTCTTAGGTGTATATGGAGTACCTCTTTTATAATCATAAGAAAATGCATGCTCATGACATCTTAAACATGCTTCGTTTGTTGGAACCTTTGTTATACTTAGAGCTGCTTTAAGCGATTTATCTTCTCCCCAGTGAGTACCTGTTGAATCTGTAACAAGCGTCATTCTATCCTTCATATTATAATCCCGGGCATGACAAACCAGACAATCCACCGTGTTTGCCTGATCCTGTGTTGGGGGTTGACCGGGCGGGAGTGGAGGCATTGGCAATGCCCCTATATGGCATACGCCGCATCCTGCAGCCTGAACAGTAAAATGCCCGTTTGTAGAAGCAGTCCAGTTGGAAATGGTAAGAGAACCTGCGAGTGCGCATTCTCTGTTTAACATGCCCCACCACGAGCCGTCGGGTAATCCCTGGACATTCCTGATGGGTGTAGCCATATGCCAGTGCACTGTCTGTGTAATCTCATTTAATGCCTCAGGATGACACATAGCACACGTCTGTGCACCCTGATAACCGTTCTCTTTTATCATCTCGGCTCCGGGATGGACCCATGGTTTCAGTAAACCGTTTTGCTTTGCTAATGCAGTTCCACTAAGCCACAGCAGAGCAAAAGCCGCTAAATAAAACTTAAAATTTGATTTCATGCACTTATCCTCCTATATTATTTTATATAGATTCAATCTATCCTTTTTATAAAGCGTGTCAATTGTTCAGCGTAGAATTGTTTTTTTAATTTTATTTCTGTAACAACTTTTATTCTCATTTTTATTGCTACTTAAAATTGAGTGTGTTTGTATACATAATATGTTAAGGAGGTAATATGGAGAAGATATTTTATAACATAAACATATTTATAATATTGTTTGTTTTGTTTATCCCTGTAACTGCAATAGCTTCATCAAACAATATAGGGCTTTCTTCGGATACTTATGTTGGAGGATATAACCTTGACGTGAATAGCACAACGCAACATTATATGCCTTTTTATGAATCCCTTGATCTTAATTATCCTCTGAATAATTCAGAAATATCTTTCCATGCATCTGGCTGGCTCAGGTATGACGCAATTGATCAGCTTTATTCGGATAGAACTTATTCAGATCTCAGTTATGGGTATTTGAATTATCAGCCCAGGACAGTACCTATTAGATTCAGGCTCGGCAGATTGAACAGCTGGTTTGGAGCTGCGGATGATCATTATGACGGGTTTGAAATGCTTTTGCATACAAAACAGGGTATAGGATTTGGAGCTTTTATAGGGAATGAAATTAATGAGTTATCCGAGTATGAGACAGGAAATATTACAACAGGAGGGAGGGTATCGATAGATAGATATATATTTGGATTAGGTGCATCGGCTTTTTATACAAAACAAGGTATGGAGATAAGACAGGCAAGGTGGGGCCTGGATGGATGGCTAAGGCCTACAAGCATGTTGTATTTATTTGGACGGTATTATTATGATATAGTGGACAAAGAATTATACGATGGTTTAATAAAGGCATCTTTGACTCCAACAAGCAGGTTATTCTTAAATGCACAGTATGCGTATTTTAACCCCGTATCTTTAATAGATAAAACAAGCATCTTCTGGGTATTTTCCACAGAGTTTTACAGAACGATAGAGGGGGACATCGGGTATAGATTGATGGATAACCTTTCAATTGATATTGATGCAACAAAATATATGTACAGTTCGTACGGCAACTCATACAGCTATGGAGGAAAGTTGACATACGATCGATCCCCGTATGCTGCAGGTATTGAATTGCACAAGGCGGATGCAAACCCAACAGATTATTTAACAACAAGGCTTTATGTATTAAGGAACTTCATGATGGGATTTTATGCAAACATAGACATGATTTATGCATCTTATCTTGGAGAACTCAACGGTTATAATCATAGTATTACAGGACAGGTTGCTGTCGGGAAAAATATTCTCGATGATTTAAAAGTTACGATATCAGCCGATTACTTGGACGGACCTTATGTAAGACATGGCGGGTTTGGTATGTTAAGTATTAAATACGATCTATAGGGGGGCATAATGAAAAAATTATTATTTATGACATCTGCTTTGATTTTAATTTTAGCCATTACTTCTTGTAATAAAGTCTTATCCTCTAATAAGGATAGACTTAAATTCTCTCACAAACTTCACATATCAAATGGTATAGATTGCCTTACCTGTCATTCTGGTATTGAAAAAGCAAAGAATGTATCAACAAGTTTTATCCCTGAGATGAGTGTATGCTTTCAGTGTCATAGTGATGCACAAAATAAATGCTCTATGTGTCATACAAATCCCGATAAAGCTCAACCTTTTAAAGTAGAAAAAAAGGATATTGTTTTTGCACATGATGAACACATACCAAGGGTAAAAAATGATTGCACTTATTGTCATACACGTATACCGTTTGAAACAGAGCCGACACCCGGAAATCTTCCAACAATGCAGGTATGCATGACATGTCATCAAAAGGACTATGATTCTCTTAAATGCTCTATGTGTCATACCGAGTTAAGTTCAATATCTATTAAGAGATTAGCAAAATTTTCGCATAATGCCGGCTTCAAGTACAATCACGGGGCTCTTGCAAGAACAGATATACAGAGTTGTGAGCAATGCCATCAACTGTCTTTCTGTGATACCTGTCATAACACACAGGACAAGATACTCCCGGCTATAAGATACCCTGAGGCACCACAGAAGGCACTCATTCACAGAGGGGATTGGCTTGCGGTACATTCCATTGAGGCACAGCAGGATCCCGCATCATGTTATAGATGTCATACTGCTGATAGTTGCAGGGCGTGTCATATAAGAAACGGGGTAGGTGCAGATACATCTTCTCCTGTAGCAGCACCACATCCTACGGGAACAGACTTTTTATTTAATACTGCCTCAAGCCAATTTCATGGAAGGCTTGCAAGACAAAATATAAATACATGCGCATCATGCCATAGCGGTGGGACTGATTCTATATGTGTACAGTGTCATAAAGTTGGTGGTGTAGGCGGGAATCCACATCCGGCTAATTTTAAATCATCTTTAAATCAAAACAAGGACGCTGTTTGTGTAATATGTCATGGACAATAATATTTTTGTTCAATAGCTGAAGTATATAATTTACTTGTTTTTTTGAATAAAAGGATTATTATTTACATAATTCATATATGCTGAATTTTGTCAAAACGTTAATTAAACATAAAGGAGAGCGTATGACGGCCGCTCCTAAAAAAGTTCAAAAGAAAAAGCTAGTAAAAAAGAAGATTTCTATTAAAAAAACTGCTCTATCAAAAAAACCTAAAAAGAGTGACAAATTGGTTTCAAAAGTTGCAAAAAGTAGTATCAGAAAAAAAATATTAAGTAGAAAAAAGAAAGAAAATATGAAGAAAACACATTTGAAAACGCATATTGAAGTAGTAAAAAAAGAATCGATTTATTATAATGAAATAAAGCAAATGCTCTTAAAGATGAAGGCTTCTATTATGGAAGCTCTTGAAAAGAAAAAGCTTTCTCCCGATGAAGAAAAGAATATGGAGATTGAGGAGCTTGATGCGATGGCGGAAGAAAGAAATAGGGAATACGAATATCTTCTCACAAGCATGGATATCAAGAAACTTCGCGAGATTGATGAAGCCTTAACAAAGATTGATAACGGTACTTATGGTTTTTGCGAGGATTGCGGGGAGCCGATTCCAATTGCAAGATTAAAGGCATTACCTTTTGCTAAATTGTGTATTGATTGCGCCTCAAATCTTGAACAGGAAGAGGCTATAAGACAATCATTGCAAAGCGAGAAAGATATATTCTCAAATACAAGCAATGAAGAAGAAGGGGAAGCAGAGTAATCTTAAGGGAATAGGGGTGGTGTAAAAAGTCCCTCTTTTTCATCAAGTCCGAGTGCAAGATTCATATTTTGAATAGCCTGTCCTGAAGCACCTTTGACTAAATTGTCTATTGCAGAAAATAAAATGACGATCGAATCCTGCTCATCAAAGCGCACTGCTATGTCTATAAAATTAGAACCTTTAATCGCATTTGTGTCTGGAAGTTCTGGCGATTTTAAGATCCTCACGAAAGGTTCATCCTTAAAGGCACTTATGAGCAAATCTTCAAGCATCGCTTGCGTTATTTTTTTGTTGCTTTCTGCTGAAGCATAAATTGTTGTAAAAATGCCTCTATTTGAGGGTACAAGATGTGGGACAAAAGTTACATTAACTCCACCACCTGTAATTACATTCAATGCCTGCAATATCTCCGGAACATGCCTATGGAATATGGGTTTGTAAGCCTTAAATCCTTCATGTACCTCTGAGAAATGCAATTCCTGGGATGGATTTCTTCCTGCTCCAGTTACACCAGATTTTGAGTCAATGATAATACGTTCTTTTTTTATAATGTTTGCTTTTAGGAAAGGTGCTAATGGTATAATCGCCCCTGTGGGATAACAGCCCGGATTGGCAATTAACTTTGCAGATTTTATTTGAGCACGATTTAATTCCGGTAGACCATAAATTGCATCTAACAATGAATCATGTTGTTTGGTTTTAAGCCTGAAAGCATCGCTGAGATCTATTATAATTGAGCCGGGATTTAAAAATTCTTTTAAGACAGATTTTGATTGCTCTGAAGGTAATGCGAGAAAAACAACATCAAATTTTTCTGTAATTATATCTTCTATCTTTTTACAGGTTAATCTATAGTAACCTTTTAGAGGCGGAACAACCTTATCGAGCGTGTATCCTGAATTCTTATCTGCTGTAACCGCCTTAACGTCAACCTTAGAATGAAAAGTCAACAGTCTTAATAGCTCTATACCGGAATAACCTGTAGCACCTAATACTGCTACACTATACATGCATTATCTCTTGGTAAACTGGAATCGCTTTCTTGCTGCCTTTCTGCCGTATTTTTTCCTTTCCTTCATTCTTGGATCCCTTGTTGTTAGTCCTTCTTTTTTAAGCCCTACACGTAGATCGCCATTAAAAGCTACAAGCGCCTTTGTAATGCCATGCGCCATTGCCTGAGCCTGTGCTGAAAAACCCCCGCCGTATATGTTTGCGACAACATCAAACTTTGCCTTAGTATCGGTTATATTTAAAGGCCTTAATATATCTTCTCTTACTGTTACTGCAGGGAAATAAGTTTCAAATGGTTTTTTGTTTACAATGATATCTCCCGAACCCGGCTTAAGCCATACCCTCGCAACTGCTGTTTTTCTTTTTCCTACACCGTGAAAAATAAGTTCACTCATTGTTTACCTCCATCGTCCTTTTTAAATATCTGTGCACTATGAGGATGTTCAGGACCAGCGTAAACCTTTAACTTGGTTAATAACTTATTCGATAGTTTATTCTTTGGAAGCATGCCTTTTACTGCATGTGTGATAACCTTTCCTGGATCCTTTTTCAGCACTTCCATAATGCTCATTGTTTTTAAACCACCGGGGTAATGTGTATGATGATGGTATTCCTTTTGTGTTAATTTGTCTCCTGTTAGTTTTATTTTTTCAGCATTTATTACAACTACAAAATCCCCCGTATCTTCATAAGGCGTATATACAGCCTTATCTTTTCCTCTAAGCATAAAAGCTATTTTTGTAGCTAACCTGCCGAGTACTGCCTCATTTGCATCTATTAGATGCCAATTCTTTTTTATGTCTGCCTTTTTTGCAATATAAGTTTTCATGCCTTTCTCCATTCTTCGTTAACCATATAATTATGATAAGCTTTCTTATATACAGTGTAAAAAATAAAAGTCAAGGAAGTGTACAGCCAAATATAATTACGTTATCTTATAGCTTAACCTTAGCAAAATATTATACTATCCTTGCAAATTATTTAAAAGGTGTATAGAACATACATTAATTGAGCTTACCTTGATGAAAAAAAGAAAACTCATAAATATCTGGTTGAATACTATCAAATATAACGCATAATAGACTATGCTAATACAGAAAAAATTATTTTTAAATACGCCGGTATCGGATTCATCACTAACTGGTGTGGCTGAGAAGATAACTAACCATACAAGGCTTGATTCTTTTGATGCAAAGTTAATCTTAAATTCATCAGATATACATCTGATTGGTGCAATGGCTGAGTATAAAAAAAAGGTGAAAAGCGGTAACCTTATCTATTTTACAGTAAACAAACACATAAACTACACAAACGTCTGCAGGGTTCATTGTCAGGTATGTGCATTTAAAAGAGGAAAACATGCATCAGATGCATACGTTTTAGACATAGATCACATTATTAACAGCCTGAAACTGTATGGCGATAATCTTGATGAGGTCCATATTGTTGGCGGTCTTAATCCCGATTTGCCTTTTGATTATTACATATCAATGATAAAAATAATAAAAACAAATTTCCCCGGAATAACTGTTAAAGCATTTACTGCGACCGAGATTAACTTTTTTGCAAGTCTTTATAAAACAACAATCCATGATGTGTTATCCAAATTACTTGATGCAGGCCTGGATACAATGCCTGGCGGAGGAGCGGAGATGTTATCCGATCATATCAGAGCCATGTTATTTAAAGGGAAAGAACAAAAAGATGTATGGCTTGAAACCCATAGAACGGCACACTCACTCGGCATAAAAACTAACGCCACAATGCTTTACGGTCATATCGAAACGGATGACGATATTATCAATCACCTTGAAGAACTGAGAAAACTTCAGGATCAGACATACGGGTTTCTTACATTCGTTCCTTTAGTTTTTCATCCGGACAATACGCCTATGTACAGAAAGGTCCGGACTCCTTCTGCTATACGCAAACTTAAGATTATAGCATTGTCACGGCTTTATCTTGACAATTTTCCACACATAAAAGCTTACTGGGTTATGCTGTCGGAAGGTATTACACAAATAGCGCTCCATTTTGGAGCCGATGATATAGATGGCACGATAGGTGAAGAAAAGGTAACACACGCAGCAGGTGCAAAAACACCTTACGGTCTTGCAAAAGATAAAATGGTCAATATAATCAAGGATGCCGGTTACGTACCTGCTCAGAGAGACGGAATATATAAAATAATAAAATTGTACGATAAATAGTGAAGCTATGAAAATCGCGCGTATGCCATATATTAATGTAGATCCTTTTTTTTATACGCTTGAATATGAAAAGGAAGAACCTCTGATAAACCTTGTTTCTGTATATCCAAGAAGGATGGGAGAACTTGCCCATAGGAAAGATGCACTTGATGCAGGGACTATCTCTGTCATGGATTTCTTAAAGCTTCAAGATACTTATGAACCTCTTGATAAGTTATGCGTTGCAGTAAAATCAAAAGCAGGCAGTGTTACCCTGTTTTCAAAAGCACCTCTGGAAAAATTGAAATTGCGTAAGATCGGCATAACAAATCAAACATCGACATCTAAGGTATTGCTCAGGATTATACTGGAAAACAGGTACGGCATATCATCCATTGAATATATTGATAATCCCGAGCCCGACAATGTCGATGCTTATCTTTTTATAGGAAATGCTGCGCTCACTTATACACATATCGGGTTAAAAGGGTTTAAATATATATATGACATTGGTGAGGAGTGGTATAAATGGACAGGCTTACCTTTTGTTTTTGCTATATGGGCAGTAAATAAAAATATGAAAAAGCCGGATAGACAGCGTCTGATTGGCATATTGAGCGCGTCTCTTGACGTTTTCGGCAAGTATGAAAAATCAATGGCAAAGAAACGTGCAGCAGAATTATCCCTCAGTCCTTCTATTATAGAAGATTACTGGCATTTGTTTATTTACAGGCAAACAGAAACTGTAGATAAAAGTCTTGAGTTGTTTATATCTTATGTAAAACGAATAAAGGAGGTATGGCATGGATAATAAAAAAACCGAGGAGGATTTTAATAAGCCGGACTCTGATCTGTACGATGAAGAAAATGGAACCGATTTTGATCAGTACGAAGACAGTTTTGGGCTTAATGAAGATGAGATATCAAGGATAAGGTTTACCGTTCAGTGTATAAAAAATCCTTTTCCAGAAGATAGTGATGATTGGCTTATTGTACAGGCTTTACAAAAGGAAAAACCGGAGGGATATGAAGAGTTAAAATATGTCCTGATGTCTTTGTTTGATTTTGATAATTTTGATATGACGCCGGATGAGTATACAAAAGAGATATTATACTTTATGATAGAAAACCGGGTCATAAAGTTAGATTAATTAAAAGCATAACACTATGCTGATAACTTTAAATCTTAATTGTGGAGGTAGATTATGAAAAGGTATTCAATAAGAATATCTATAGCTTTACTTACTATATTACTGATACCCGTGTCTGCGTTTTCCAATGGATACACTTCTCCATGGCTTGGCGGCGAGCTTTCAGGTCCCGGTGTGGCTAATGGTGCAGGTGTATACTGGAATCCGGCAGCAATCGGTGCAATAAAGGGGAACAGCATATTTTTTACTTTAGAGCCTACCTATGAATATGTTAGCTATCAAAGATATGGTGTTAATCAAAACGGGTCTCCTTATAACAGGGTTAGTTTTAATGACTGGGCACCCTTACCAACATTCGCTGCAACATTTGAGTTACCGAAAAACTTTGGATTTGGTTTGGGCATTTATGCACCGTTCGCAAGAATCGCAAACTATCCTTCAAATGGTCCTGAACGTTTTAATGGTATTTCTGAAACACTCGCTATAGTGAATATTACACCGGCCTTGACGTACAAGATAACACCCGCATTAATAATCGGTGCCGGGATTAGTTACGTATATGGTTCGCTTGATGTGCATGAAAGTACAACCCTTGATACCGTAAATCCTTCCGATGAAAATCCTTTGTACGAAGCAAAGGTTCATTTAAAAAACAATACGGGTTCTACCTACGGTTGGAATGCGGGGATATACTACCATCCAACGCATAATTTTACCGCGGGCTTATCGTATATGGCAAGAACATATTATACCTTAGAAGGTAATGCCGATATTACAATTTCACCTCAGATGGCAAGCCTAATCGGTTCTTCCCAATTTACGGCAAAATCACAATTGTCTTTCTCAATGCCTCAAATGGTAGCTCTTGGTATACATTTTGAGCCGACGCCTTCATGGATTGTTGATATAACAGAACAATGGATCAATTGGTCAATATATAAAACCATTCATATAAAACTTTATGATGCATCAAACGTTCTTGCAAACAGAGAAGAAAATATGCTGACGGGTTTTGAAGATACTCTAAGTTCAAAGATCTGGACGGGCTACAAAGGATTCAAAAAGTGGCTAATAGCAGCAGGTGCAACTTATGATCCCTCTGGTATCCCGCTTAATCACATATACGCCCTTAATCTTGAATTTAATAAAATCGAGTTATTTGCTGAGGCTAATTATGATATAACAAAATCTTCAACTATCGGAATTGGCTTTGACCATAACATTACACAGGATGCGAATGTTACCGAAAGTGTTATTCAACCGTCATCAAATGGTTTGTATAAGGCTGATATCGAGAAGATTACCTTGCTCTATAATTATAAGTTTTAATAAAAAAGCTTATATATTAAATAGTTAAAATGTATTCTAATCTTGGATAACAATTTATTTTAAAAAGTACTTGAAATTATCAATAACAGTGTATAATATAATACGTTAAAAGAAAAGGAGGGAATATGCAGATAAAAGTTGTAAATGATAACATCTCAAAATATCTTGCGCAGATAGAGAAATACCCTCTTCTTACACCAGAGGAAGAGGAAAAGTTAGCTATAAAATACTATGAACATAAGGACATAGATGCGGCACATAAGCTTGTAACTGCAAATCTTAGGTTTGTTGTTAAAATAGCACTTGAATATAGGCACTATCACACAAAGCTCATGGATTTGATACAAGAGGGTAATCTTGGCATGATGATGGCAGTTAAGAAGTTCAACCCTTATAAAGGTTTCAGACTCATTTCATATGCGGTTTGGTGGATAAGGGCTTATATACAGAATTTCATAATGAAAACATGGAGCCTTGTTAAGATCGGGACTACACAGCTTCAAAGAAAGCTTTTTTATTCTTTGAATAAGAAATCTGCTAATCAAAACAACGTTGAATTATCAATTGACGAGCTTGAGATTGAGAAAAAAGCAAAAGATTTTGAGAACAGGCTTAGGTTAAGCGATGTTTCTCTTGATACGACACTTGATGAAGAAAGCAGAGAGACACATCTTGATCAGCTAACAGACGAAACAGAAGACATAGAAGGAAATATAAGTAAGATAGAAGAAAGAAAAGTGCTGAAAAAGACGGTTAACCATGCACTTGAACTTTTACCAGACAGAGAGAAGTATATTATTAAGTACAGGGTTATGTCGGAAAATCCACTGTCACTTCAAGAAATAGGCGATAGATACAACATATCTAAGGAAAGGGTAAGACAGCTCGAACAAAAAGCGCTTACAAAGTTAAAACATTCTATAGTTCCGGCTATTGTAAATTAAAAAAATTTAAAGGCAGGGATGTCTATTCCTGCCTTTATTATCGTTTTGTTTATAAAACATATTTGCCGGCATAACGCGGTTTGTTCAGTAAGTAATGACCCTGCAATTAACTCCAAAGATGTAATAGGGATGTTTGTTCCTTTAACGCCGCCGTCCGCCTCCTGTAGAAAACCGTTCGCACTATTTGCAAAAGGGCCATATACCCTTTATTGCTTGCAATAAATATTTTTTTGTTATTATTTTAAATAATATATGAAATGGTGGAAGTATGTTTGAAAAATTTAAAGGGATAAATTCGGATAGCATTGGAACGGTAAAATACTGGAAGCAAAAAACTGGGAGAAAGGTCATAGGTGTTATGCCTGCATATTTCCCTAAGGTTGTTATCACGGCACTTGATGCTTATCCTGTTGCTTATATTGGAGAGAATATCCCTATTGTCCAGGCAGATACATATCTTCAGTCATTCTCCTGTACAACTACAAGAACGATACTTGAGCAGGCTTTAAAAGGGGATATGGACTATGTGGATGGATTTATATTCACAACCATGTGTGATAACCAGCAAAACCTTTCCGAGATTTTTAAAAAATTATTCAAGAATAAAAGGACAATAAACTTTATGATACCTTTTGCATCTTCAATCCCAGCGAGAAGCTCATTTACAAAAGCACAAATGGAAAAAACAATATCAGCTCTTGAGCAGATCACCGGCAATATTTTTTCTTTAGAGAACTTTAATAAGGCAAAGGCCATTTATGAAAGGCTGGGTGTACTGATAAACGAGTTGTATGATCTGCGGCGCAGAAGTCCTGCGATTATATCCGCGTATGATTTTTATTCTATTATAAATGCGGGTTTATTCCTGCCGGTAGATGAATACATAAAGTTGTTGGAACCTGTTATCCACGAGTTAAAGAATAAACCAGTTAACAGTGAAGACAATTATAGAGTTATCATATCTGGAATTACCGCGGAGCCGTTATCCCTTACGAAGATATTTGATGAAGTAGGGCTGGCTGTTGCCGATGATGATCTGACCAATGGATCAAGACTATATTCAAAGGGCGTACTTCAGGGAATAGATCAAGAAAGTCTTGATAGATACTTGTTCGGCGGAGAGCCTTGCTCTACATTGTATGACCCTTCAAGGGATAGAAAGGAACACCTTCTTAAAAAAGCAAAAGCACACAAAGCAACCGTTGTTTTCTGGCAAATAAAGTTCTGCGAGCCGGAGGCATTTGATAGACCGGATATAATAGATCATTTGAAGCAGC
This sequence comes from Deltaproteobacteria bacterium, assembly GCA_023382265.1. Classification (NCBI taxonomy): domain Bacteria; kingdom Pseudomonadati; phylum Myxococcota; class Myxococcia; species Deltaproteobacteria bacterium. Next base: position 60,170 of record JAMCPX010000056.1, read on the forward strand.
ATAATGTTAAAACCCATGTCTTCGAAGTCGAATTACAGATGAACAGCTTTGAAAGTATAAAAACAAGACTTCAGGCATTTAAAGAGCTTATGGAGGTGTAGAATGACACAATTTAATGTGTCATCCACAATGAAAGAAATAATGGCGGCGTATTATCTTGAAGCAAAGAACGCTTCGTACAACAATACCCCTGTGGCATGGATTACATCGGGCGCACCTGTAGAGTTTCTTTATTCAATGGGCGTAATACCTGTATATCCTGAGAATTACGCACCAATGTGTGCAATAACAAGGGTCAGTAAAGATCTTATAGAGGTAAGTGAAGCAGCAGGATATTCAATGGATGTTTGCTCTTATGCAAGAACAAACATAGGCGTAGATATGACTCAGGGTGGACCTATCATGGGTTTACCAAAACCGGATATGCTTATTGTGGGAACGAATATATGCCATACGGTTGTAAACTGGTTTGCAATACATGCAAGAAAATATAATGTCCCGATGTATATGATTGATATGCCGTTTTTACATGACGGTATGACTCAGGATGCTAAGGATTATGTTGTAAAACAATTTTACGGGTTACAGGATTTTTTATCCAGAACATTAAAAAAGCCTTTTGATAAGGATAAGTTCAGAGAAACGCTCATTTTGGCAGGAGAAACATCCGCGTTATGGAAGAAGATCCTGGAGATCGGGAAGAAAAAGCCATCGCCCATAAACTCTTTTGACACATTTATTCATCTCGCACCTATTGTAACACTCAGGGGTACACAAAGGGCGGTTGATTATTACCGGCAGTTTTATGATGAGCTTGTTGATCGCAGCAACAAAGGCATTGGCTCAATACAGCATGAGAGGATCAGGCTGTTATGGGATAATCTACCCATATGGTATAAGATGAAATACCTTTCTGAAATGCTCGGCAATCGCGGTGCTGCACTTGTTGTATCCACATACACAAACTCATGGGCAGCCATAGAGGGCGATATAGACATAAATCTTGATGAGGCAAAGGCTTATGATGAGCTTGCAAGAGCTTATCTCTCACCTTACATAAACAGGGATTTTAACTATAGGATTGAGTACCTTGTTAACCTGATAAATGAATTTTCACTTGACGGTATTGTATTTCATTCCGACAGAAGCTGTAAACCTTATTCGATAGGACAGTACCTTATAAAAGAAGAAATTACAAAAAGAACCGGTAAGCCATGCCTTATCATTGAAGCAGATATGAATGACCCCAGAATGTTTTCCGATGCACAGGTAGAAACAAGGGTGGAGGCATTCTTGGAAGGTTTTGAAAAATGAAATATTTTGCAGGTATTGATGTAGGTTCCTTAACGGCAAAGGCCGTTTTGATTGATGAGAATAAAAGTATTCTCGGTTACTATGTTCAGCCAATAGGCTATGACAGCCTGGCTTCAGGGACTCACGTGCTTGAGCAGGTACTTAAAAAGGCAGGTCTCAAGCAGGAGAATATTACAGGTACTGTTACAACAGGCTACAGCAGAAAAAGATTCTCCGAATCGGCTATACAGAAAACGGAGATAAGCTGTCATGCAAAGGGCATATCGATTGTGTTTCCTCAAGCGAGAACGCTCATTGATGTAGGGGGACAGGACAGTAAGGTTATGAAGATTGGTAATAACGGCAAGGTCCTTGATTTTGCAATGAACGATAAATGTGCAGCAGGCACTGGCAGGTTTGTAGAGGTTATGGCCCATGCACTCGGGCTCTCACTTAATGGGATATCCGACTCAGCCCTTAATCATAGTAACGAACTTCTGCTCAGCAGTACCTGTACGGTCTTTGCAGAATCAGAGATTGTTTCCCTTTTATCACAGGGTAATATCGTACCCGATATATCATGGGCTATTATGAAGTCTATTGCAGACAGGGTTGCTGCACTTGTTGGCAGGGTCGGTACAGAAAAAGAGGTAGCAATGAGCGGAGGAATGGCTAAAAATCAGGCACTTGTTCAAAGACTTGCGGATAAGCTTGCAACAAGTATACTTGTACCAGAAGAACCCCAGATAATTGGTGCTCTTGGTGCTGCCGTCATAGCCATGGGGCAGTAAAATATTTATACATGCCTGCCACCGGTAAAATTAAGGGACTCTATCAGTATAGGGTTAGAGGGATTAACGGGTAATATTTTCAAAGACCTGTAGCCGCAAAATCGTTTCTTTACAGATGATCACATTTTAATTTGTAAACCGGTAATCGGTATGATATTTAAGTGGTTAAAATGACCAACAAACCTATTAACCCAGTTACACCTGTAGCAAAAAGTGCAGCTTTACTTATTATTAATGCCTGCTATAAAAAAAGCAGGTGTAAATGGGTTAATTTACAAAACATGCGATGGAGTAAATGAAAAAATGAAAGTATTGCTTCTGGCAACGAACAGACTCACGACCCCATACCCTGTATATCCTATAGGCTTGGATTATGTTGCAGGGGCCATAACTCCTCCGCATAAAACGCATATTATCGATCTTTGCTTTGAGGGGGATGAGCCTGATAAAATTGAAACTAGGATAAGGGAATTTGCGCCCGATATTGTAGGATTGTCCCTGAGGAACGTGGATACGTCGGATTCAATTAATACACAGCAATTCATCGATCAGTATAAGGATGTAATATCGATGGTCAGGCGGGCGACACGTGCACAGGTTGTTCTTGGGGGAAGTGCTTTCAGCATATTCCCGGAACAGTTCATGCAGACTTTGGATGCGGAATACGGGATCGTCGGGGATGGTGAACGGCTTGCACAGCTCGTCGATGCCATAGAAAAAGGAGACGACGTTTCTGCTCTGCCCGGGGTGATCGTGAACCCCGGATTTAAATCAACTGCTTTCTCAAACGGGGTAAACGGTGGGAAGATGACAGAGAATTCCTCTTTATGGGAAGGTACTGTTACAAGGGCATTTGATAAAAACCGCCCCTATCTGAATTTTTACCTGAAAAACGGAGGTATACTCAATCTCCAGACCAAGCGAGGGTGTCCATTCAGGTGCATCTACTGCACCTACCCGCTCATCGACGGCAGCTATATGCGGTGCTTTGAACCCGAATCGGTCGGCCGGACGGCGCGGGAGCTTCAGGATGCCGGGGCAAAATTTATCTATATAACAGATTCTTCATTCAATGCGGATGTTGCTCACAGCATTGCCGTGGCTGAAGCATTCGTACGCAATCGCATCAGTATTCCATGGGGAGGTTTTTTCACGCCGAGACACCTGCCTGCGGACTATTTCCGTAAGATGGCGGACTGCGGCCTGACCCATGTGGAGTTTGGTACGGATGCACTTTGCGATGCGACCCTGTCTTCTTATCATAAACCGTTCAAGCTTGAACAGGTGTTTGAGAGCCACCGTATGGCACGCGATGCAGGCCTGTTTGTTGCACACTACCTTATCGTAGGCGGTCCGGGTGAGAACGAACAGACACTTAAGGAGACGCTGGATAATGCTGAAAAACTCGAGCAAACGGTGCTGTTCTTTTTTTTCAGAATGCGGATCTACCCCGGGACTTTCCTGCACACCATTGCCTTGAACGAGGGCAACCCTGAATACAACGATGTCTTCACCCGCCAGGTATTTTATCAGACCGATCCCATGTGGAATAACATGATTGTACGCACAGTACGGGAGCGGTCACACGGGCGGCCTAACTGGATTACCGGATCCGGCGGGGAAAATATGGAGAAGGTCATCTCCCGTATGTACAGCCGCGGCCGTACAGGACCATTATGGGAAAAACTGATCCAGTAGCACCTGTGCAGGTAACAGTGTTTCCGCTTTCCATCGCAGTACTTGCAGGCATCACAGCCATCCAGATTTCGGTCGTTCTTTTTTTTGTATCGCCTTCCATGTTTGTTGTGCCCCTGTCAGTGTTCATCATCCTTTGTTTAGTCGCACCGTTTTTCCCGGGATTATGGTTCTTTATGCCAGTTATTACCCATGGGGCTAAACAGAAAATTGCCGTGGCACTCACCTTTGATGACGGACCGTCTCCGGAAACCACACCGCTCCTGCTAAACCTGCTGGATAAATACGGTCTCCATGCCACGCACTTCGTGATAGGTGCAAAAGCTGCGTCTTATCCGGATCTCATAGAGGGGATACTTTCCAAGGGGCATGATCTCGGAAATCACTCAATGAACCATGACGTTTTTCTGATGCTGAAATCCTCAAAAGTCCTCGGAGAAGAGATTATACAATGTCAGCGTGTGCTGGCAGCATACGGTGTCCGTCCGCTCATGTTCAGACCGCCGGCCGGTATCGTGAACCCGAGGTTGTGGCCAGTGCTTCTGAGACAAGGTTTATACTGCATTACATTCTCCCGCCGCGGCCGGGACTTTGGGAACCGGAGGATGCAGGGGATTGCCCGCAGAATCCTCAGACATGTAAAGGCAGGGGATGTTGTTATGCTGCATGATTGCACACCCAAAACAAAAGAACAGATCGATCACTGGCTCAGGGAAACCGAGGATTTAATAAAAGGAATACTGTCAAAGGGGTTTAAAATTATCCCGCTTTCAGATTTGATCGGGCGGCCAGTTATGGTCCCTGCCGGAGAAGGCAACAGTTCCAATCCCACAGCCGCATTTTACGACGGTATAGCAGGATCGTATGATGATGAACAGCAGGGTACATTGGTTGCGATCTCAAGGAAACCGGAACATGACGCGGTAATAAAGAGACTACCGGGTTTTGTCCGGCCATCGGACAGTGTTCTTGAGATCGGCCCGGGCACAGGCATGTACACGCTTGAGCTGGCACGCATGGCAAAAGAGGTCATGGCAGTTGACGTGTCCGTCAGGATGCTGAAAATCCTTGAACATAAGGCAGTACACAAGCATTTGACGAATATAAAATATGTAAGGGGCGATATCCAGGAAATCTCTCTGGACAGAAGGTTTAATCATATCTGTGCGTTTTCATCTTTGGAGTATGTCCCGGACATTGCAGCCCTGATTAAACTATTATCAGATCATCTTGAACAAGAAGGCACATTATATTTTACTACAGCACACCGGACTTTTTTTCGTTTCTGGACACAGGTTGGCAATGCAATGCGGCAGGGGGTATGGCTTCACGCAAGGAGCATACCCGGGATCAGGAGGGCCCTTCTGCAAGCCGGGCTTACACCAGTAGTCATACAAACCCATGGATTGAATCTGGGATTCAGCAATAGAGTATTCCTTGGGGGGGTCCTCCTTGAGGTCATGGCAAAAAAGACATAGCATTAAGAAAAAAGGAAGTAGTAGTGTGTAAATTTCATCTTATGTTAAATTAATCTATATCAGTAATTATCTATATATTGGTATTACTACTTTTTTCTTATGCTTCATGTTATATATGTTTCTCTAATACACCTTTGTTGCTTCTATAGTATCAAGCGGCATGCCGTAAGCTTACCTTTCCGTTTTGACAGTTACCTATCTCGCTTGCTGCATTATACCCCGCACACCCCTGGTTGTAACCAGGCACAATGGTGCTGCAGCCAGGATAGGCTGTAGAAGACTGGTACAAGGATGGATCTGTTGAAATAGTCCCGGAGCTGCTGCAATAGGAACCATCAGAAGTATAAAAGAATAATTGTGCATTTGTATTTGCACCACTATAAAACCAACCCCAAGGCTGCATACTGGATCGTGTGAGTGCGGAACACGCTGTTAAAATATGTCATAAACCCTCCGTAAAGCTTTATATCTTCTAATTCCCGGTTGACCGGAAACTAAATTCTAATCTGCGTTCAGAGGTGGATAAGGTCGCATTCAGTCTTGATTATATGTAAAGCATAAGAGACTGGAATTGTAAAATTGATTTTTGTGATTGAATATTTATAAGTTAAATATTAATGAGGCTGTGCAAAAAAGATAATCTAAAGCCGGCAGGCATCACAATAGTTCATGCTCTTTTAGTGCATTAAGCATTGCTTCACGCATAACGTCAATAGGTGGTGTAATGCCTGTCCAGATCCTGAAGCTTTCCATCCCCTGATATAAGAGCATACCAGTGCCATTGTGCGTTTTTAATCCATATTGTTTTGCTGATTTTAAAAAGGGTGTTTCTATCGGGTTATAAACAATGTCGGATACTATTACATCCTTTTTTAATCTTGAGAAGTCTATATTGATACTGCCGCTTTCTTTCATTCCAACCGATGTAGTATTAACAATAAGGTCATACCGGTTATTCGATACCTCATTTATACGATCAAGCGGGAGCACCCGTATATCGGAGGCTTTAAAGTATGTTCCGAGATGTTTTGAAAGTGATTCTGCACGGGCTATGCTTCTGTTAACTATGAGCAAAAAATTTATCCCTGACTCAAGTAATGCGAATGCCACTGCTTTTGATGCCCCTCCGGCTCCTATAATAATTGCACGCTTGCCCGATGGATTAAAATCAAGTTCCTGTTTTAGTGAATGTATGTACCCGAGCCAATCCGTGTTATAGCCTTTTAGCTTTCCATCTTCCCTGTTCACCGTATTTACGGCACCTATTTGATGGGCTTTAACATCCATATCATCAAGGTACGGAATGATTGCTTCTTTATACGGGATGGTTACATTAAAACCTTTTAAGCCTTCGTGCTTGAATTGTTGAACGGCAAAGGATAGATCCTGCGGCATTATATCAAAGCTCATATACACATAGTCCATACCGAGTTTGAAAATGGCAGACATCTGCATGGGAACGGATACGCTATGGCCGAGTGGATGACCAACTATACCCAGTATCTCCGTCATACACGAACCTTTATTTTGGATGTACCGATCTCAGATGAAAATATGTTTTTTGCAGTTTTTATATCGTTTAGGATCTTTTGTTTTAGCTCTTCCGCACTCGAGAACCGTTCTTCATCCCTTATCTTATGAATAAATTCTACTTTTACATATTCACCAACAATGTTTTTATTGAAATCGAGTATGTGTACTTCAATTTTTAATTCATGTCCCCCGAAAGTTGGATTCAAACCTATGTTTGCTACGGCATTGTAGCTTTGATTATTTACTATTGCCTTTACAACGTAGACGCCGTTTTGTGGAATAAGCTCCCATCCGGTTTCTATGTTAGCCGTCGGACATCCGAGAATATTTGTGCCGCGGTGCGTGCCTGTTACGACCCTACCTTTTATATAAGGCTTATAACCAAGAAACCGCGCGGCATCTTCAATCTGTCCATATTTCAAGTATTCCCTGATCTTTGAACTTGATACAACCCTTCCGTCTACAATATAGGGGTAAACAATATTTACATTAAAACCAAATTCACTGGCGAATGTTTTTAAAAGTGATACATCCCCGCTTGCCATCCTGCCGAATGTAAAATTATTACCCACGATGATTGTAGAGGGATTGATAAGTTCTTTTAGTATCCTTCTTGCATACTCATGAGGTGAGAGTGTTGCAAAGGAACTTGTGAAATCTGTGACAACAATAGTCTCTATGCCTATCTCTTTTATCATGTCATACTTTTCCTCGTAAGGCAGAAGGAGATAGTATTTTTCATCGTGGTTAAAAAATTTATAGGGATGAGGTTCAAATGTCATAACAACAGGAACTGCGCCAAGTAGCCTTGCCTTAGAAATTGCTTCTTTGAGTATATATCTGTGGCCAACATGCACACCGTCGAAATTACCTATTGTCAGTACACACCCGTCGAGTGTACTGTTTTTATTTATATTGTTAAGAACGTTCATAGCCTATCCTGAATAATGGTATCAAAGAAATCGGTTCCTTTTATGTCTCCGTGTATTGAAAAACTCTTTAATATTGTTTTTCCTATATCGGTAAAACTTGATCTTATCCCGAGAGATTTACCTTTTATTCCATTCATGTAAACAAGAATCGGTATATACTCTCTCGAATGATCTGTTCCCTGAGTTGTCGGATCGCACCCGTGATCAGCGGTTATTATCATCATCGATTGCTCATCCATTATATTTATAAGATCCTTTAATCGCGTATCAAACTCCTCAAGTGCATTCTTAAAACCCCGTACATCATTCCTATGACCGTATAGAGTATCAAAATCAACAAGGTTTGTAAAAACAATACCATGTTCGATTGTTCTGTAAGCCTCGATAGTTTTGTTTATTCCATCATTATTATCGGTCGAATGGATGGAATCTGTTAAGCCTTTACCTGCAAATATGTCTCCTATCTTACCTATACCGATAACATCAAGCCCGTGATTCTTTAATATATCAAGAACGGTGTCCGAACCTGGTGGTATTGAAAAATCTTTTCTGCGTGATGTTCTTTTAAAATGACCCCGAGTGCCTACAAATGGCCTTGCTATGACCCTACCGACATTGTAAGAGTTTAGCATCTTTCTCGCGATATTACAATAATCGTATAACTCGTTGACAGGGATCACATTCTCATGTGCCGCTATCTGGAACACGCTGTCAGCGGATGTATAAACAATAGGCATACCCGTTTTTATATGCTGCTCTCCGAGTTCTTCAAGTATTACCGTTCCAGATGCGGGTTTGTTACCTATAACCCTTTTACCGATGGCCGCTTCAAACCGTTTTATGATTTCATCGGGGAAACCGTGTGTAAATACCCTGAACGGTTCTGTGGTTATGAGACCCATTATTTCCCAGTGCCCTGTTGTTGTATCCTTACCTTTTGATTGTTCCATTGCCTTGCCGAAAAAACCTTCCGGATATGGTTCCGGAAACCGGAAGGGGAAATCAACAATATTTGCAAGCCCGAGTTTATACATGTTAGGCAAACTCAGACCATTTACTGCCTTTGCTATGTTTACAAGTGTATTGCTGCCTGCATCTCCATAGTCGCATGCATCCGGCATTTCACCTATGCCGGCACCGTCAAGCACAATAACAATTATTTTCTTTATAAACTTTAACATTCTTGCTTCATCAACAAAATTATGCTGTAGTATATACAATAAATAAAAAATTTGGTATAGATAAGTCAATAAGAAGGAGGGTATTATGAAATATGTATCTTTGATCATAGGATTGTTTTTTATGGTTATTGCAAGCTGTACAGCAACGAAAACTTCAAACACAGCAGCAGGTTATTACGTACAGGTCGTTGCTGCACAGTACTCGATTCCTGCGGATGGGACTTCAACCACCGTTATTACGGCAACAGTGAAATCTTATACAGGCTTGAGTGTTACCGATGGTACTGTTGTACATTTTCAAACAACCAAGGGCGATTTCGTTACACCAACCGTTTTAGGGCAAACAGCAGATGTCCCTACAAATGGCGGTACAGCCTCAATAAATCTGCAAAGTACTACAACAGCAAACCAGGCAATGGTAACAGCAAATGTAGGAGGTATTAGCAATTATACGTCGATTCAATTTACAGGAACAAGCAGCAGTAATAGTAGTAGCAACGGCAGCAGCAGCGGTAATAGTAATAGCAGCGGTAGTGGTAATTCTGGAACAGGGACAACGCCTACTACTTTTGTGGCGTCTAATCTTACTGCAACCGTAACAGAACTCAGGGTTACACCGTTTAAACCAAATCTGACGACACTAATACTCACAGCGAGTGATGCGGCAGGTAATGCTGTCCCTAACAACACTGCGGTAACATACACAATAAACAATAATCCGGGGGGATGCGCGTTTATTTCTTCATCCGGTGCAAATCTTGGAACTGCATTTACCACACAAACGGTTAGCAGCACCGCTTCCGCACTTTTTAGCAGCGGTACACATTCTGGTGTTGCACTCGTTACAGCAGCTTATTCAATAAGTGGACAGACATTTACCAATTCCGCATGGATTGTTGTAGATGGAGGCCCTGTTGCAGGTGGAGTCCATTTTGGTATGGCAGTAGTGCATGCCAATATGCGGGGGTTAACCTGTTATGGAGAACCGGATCAGGTGAGTGTTTATCTAACGGATAGATACTCAAACCCTGTACCGGATGGTACTCCAGTGTATTTTTCTTCCCGCGGCGGGCTGATAGCTCCAATTGCATATACTGTAAACGGACAAGCAAGTACGACACTTTATTCAAGTATCCTTCCACAGATAATGCTAATTCCATGGCCATCAGATGTCCCTCTGTATGATAATGCATTTGATACAACGGAAACTACCCAACCATTTACTGCTGTGGCAACTACTCCGGTAAACGGATGGAATGAGGTTGTTGCGTATACTTATGGGGAGGAATGGTTTAATGATGAAAATCAGAATGGTGTCCATGATCCAGGAGAACCGGTCATACATCAGGGCGATCCATGGATTGACGCAAACCAGGATTTTACTTATGATACCTATGCAACGTGGTATCATTCAAATGATGGTACTGTATGCAGTACTTATGCTGCCGGGTGTTTTACAGATACAATAACATTAACAGGCCCTCTTGAACCTTATATTAATGATAAGACAGGACTTGAATGGTACTGGCCAAGCACGACCGGTGCACTATATTCCCCACCGGCAGCTGATCCAACCAATTCTGAGTGGTCATCTCAAACCGCTGTATGGAACCATATCATCGTTGTGTATTCCGGTGAACCTGCAATATCATTTACACCGACTGCTGCTACATTAAATACCACAACAGCAACAGTATCTGCATTTACTGTATATTTTGGTGATATGAATGGCAATGCATTATCTGCAGGGAGTACTATTGCGGCAGCGCTGCAGGGACTCAGTGGAGTAAATGTTTCTCCTCAGAACTACGATGCCCATACCAGAACCATAGGTACTTTTGTGTTATCAACTACGGCTCAAAGCACACCAGGCTCCGGATTTTTAGTCCTCACCCTCACAACGCCCAATTTTGGATGTAATGGCGGCAAGGAAGTTGTCTCTATACCGGTTATTGTTCAATAGCTTGGTATCACAATTGAATCCGAAAAAGGCGGGTAAAACCCGCCTTTTTTTATTTGAAGTCGAATATGTAGATTGACTTTTCATATAATAGTAATATCTATTTCTATCCATAGTCATAGTATATGGACAATAAGAAAATATGGATATTGTAACCAACAATCTATCGGATTTATTTGATAAGCTCCGCGGTAGCTTATCTTATCTGCTTGCTACTGACCCTTACAGCTCCATTATAAAACTATTGGCAGGCATTATCTTATTTTATTTAGCATATTTGATAATAAAAAGGCTTTTCTCTCATGGCAGCTCGAATAAGACAAATTTTGCAAGCTCTGCAAGAAATGCGTTACGGCATGGCGATTATGCAGCCGCTGCTGATTATTATATGTACGACGGCAAACTTCAAAAGGCTTATGAATTGTATTTGAAAGCTGGTGCAAAGAAAAAAGCCGCAGATGCAGCACTTCAAATGAAAAAGATCGATAGTGCAATAAATTTAATGCTTGAAGCAGGGGATCCTTCCGGTGCGGCAAAGATAGCAAAAGGTAATAATAATTTTGTCAAAGCTGCTCAGATATATGAATCAATAGATAGTACAACGGAAGCTGCAAGTGCTTATGAGCAGGCAAAGGATTATACAAAAGCAGCGCAGATGTATGAGAGAGCAGAGATGTTCCAAAATGCGGGAGAGCTGTATTTAAAAATAAACAACATTAGCAGAGCAGCGCAATGCTATCTGAAAGCATTCAACAGCGATTATGCAAAGGATAAGATGGAGATTGATCCCGAATATGCGTCAAGAATGGTAGAACTTGCCGATAAAACTGGTGATCTCTTGAGTAAAATCAATATGCACGAGAAGGCTGCAAAAATTTATGCAGTAATGAGGCTTTATGATCTTGCCGCACAGGCTTATAAAAAAGCAAACAAGCCTGTTGATGCAGCTGAGGTCCTTTTAAAAATGAATAAACCGATTGAGGCTGCCGAATTATTGGAGAGCGCGGGTGATCATGTAAAGGCAAATACCATAAAGGCAGAATATTACAGGGGAGAAAATCAGCCGGAAAAGGCTGCGCAGCATTATGAAGCGATAGGCGAATACGTAAATGCAGCAGAGCTTTACGCTATTGCGGGGAATTATAAAAAGTCGGGAGAGATGTATGGAAGCTCGAAAGAGTATGAACTTGCGGCAGAGATGTACGAGAATGCAATGGAGCTTCAAGCATCTGCAGCATTTTATGAAAAAGCGGGTAATCTGATAAAAGCAAAACAGCTCTATGAGTATATTGGAGACAGGAAAAGTCTTATCATCACACTGAGCAAGGAGGGGAAATTCATAGAAGCGGCGGAGCAATACATCCAGCTCGGGCTGGTTGATGCTGCTATACAGGTTCTTCAAAAAGTGACCCCCGACAGAGAATCAGACTACATTCGTGCTTGTGTAATGCTCGGGGATCTCTTTATAAATAAAAGCATGTATACACAGGCACTTGAAAAGTATAAGAAAATTATTGGTAAGAAACCGCTTGATAAAATAACCATTGATGCATATTACGGTGTTGCCGTAGCGCTTGAAAATACGGGTGAGAGTCAAAAGGCTCTTATGATCTATGAAAAGATTATAGCGGAAGATATCAATTATAAGGATACACAAAAACGTATAGATAAAATCAGAAAACAATCCGCAGCTCCTTTTCAAAAAGTGGCATCGGAAATAAAGAGGTATGAGATAATCAAAGAGATCGGCAGGGGTAATATGGGTAAGGTATACGAAGCTTATGACAATGTACTCGAGCGTAAAGTGGCTTACAAAGTCCCTTCAATTGATCTCGAGCACAATGCGGAACTTTTAAATGATTTTTTAAGGGAAGCAAAGTCCGCTGCTGCATTAAATCATCAAAACATAGTAATCGTGTATGACGCCGGTAACCAGGGCAATGAGTATTATATAGCAATGGAGCTGGTGCAGGGTAAGATGTTGAAGGATATGCTGGCTGCAAGGGGCAGCTTACCTCTTAAACGGATATTAAATATTTCTCAACAGCTTGCCAGAGCGCTTGTATACGCACACAATAAAAATGTTATACATAGGGATGTAAAGCCCGGGAATGTTATGATAACAGAAGATAGTACAGTAAAATTGATGGATTTCGGGCTTGCAAAGATCATCCATGATGCAACGCAGCATACAACAAAGATAATCGGAACCCCCTATTATATGTCTCCTGAACAGATCAAAGGTGATAAAATTGATTTTAGAACAGACATATATTCATTTGGGGTGGTTTTATTTGAAATGATCACCGGTACTCCGCCTTTTACAAAAGGAGATATATACTATCATCATTTACACACGGCTCCTCCTTCGCCGAAAGATATCGTGAATGATATACCTCAATCATTAAACGATATTACTGTAAAATGCCTGCAAAAGGAACCAACCATGCGGTTCAATAAGACATCGGATCTCCTCGTCTCAATAACAGCCGTTGTCTGATGCAAGGTTATTAACCCGCGTAATGCATTAAAAAGAATGCACGCGATAGCAAAAAACATATTGCAGGGGCAGGACTTGCCCCTGTGGAGAAAAACCGCGGCGTTCAACGAGCAGGCTTTCTTATTGTTGCCTTTTGTGTTTAGATCGGTATATCTTTATTTTTTATTTAAAGGAGACAGCGTTATGAGTTTATTGGTCGTTGGTTCTGTTGCATTTGATACAGTTGAAACCCCATTTGGCAGGGCAGAGGACGTACTCGGTGGCTCTGCAACATATTTTTCAACATCCGCCAGTTTTTTTACGGATGTAAAATTGGTTGCTGTTGTAGGCATGGATTTCCCGGAGAAGCATATAGAGTTTCTTAAGCAGAGAAAGATAGATATAACCGGACTTCAGCGGGCAAAAGGGAAAACGTTCCGATGGGAAGGAAAGTATGATTTTGATCTTAATAATGCCAAAACACTTGATACCCAGCTTAATGTGTTTGCTTCATTCAATCCTCACATTCCCAAAGAATACAGGGACACCGATTATGTATTTCTCGCTAACATCGATCCAGAGCTTCAGCTTGAAGTGTTAAAACAGATAAAAGAACCAAAACTTGTAGCATGTGATACAATGAATTTCTGGATCCAGAGAAAACCCGATGAATTAAAAAAAACAATCCGGCATGTGGATATCCTTACCATTAATGAGGCAGAGGCCAGGGAACTTGCACAAGAAGTAAATCTGGTGAAGGCTGCAAAAGCGATCATGTCTTATGGTCCCAAAACAATTATTGTGAAACGCGGTGAATACGGAGCGATTATGTTTTCCGACCACAGCATATTTTCAGCACCCGCTTATCCACTTGAAATGGTTTTTGATCCTACCGGAGCTGGAGATAGTTTTGCGGGCGGTTTTATGGGTTATCTTTCAAAAATCGATGGTATGTCTGATAAAAACATCCGGCAGGCCATAATTATGGGAAGTGTTATGGCATCATTCGATGTTGAAGATTTCAGTCTTAATCGTATGAAAAAACTCACGCATCATGACATTGAAAAACGATTTATGGAATTTAAACACCTCACGATATTTGAAACCATATAGATGCAAGGTTTCATCCTTTTACGTCAGCGTGACTGCCAAATTTTGCCTCCATACCGGTTTTACCTATCGCATTTTTTGAGTTAATCTTGTGTCATTCGGGAACAATTCTAATGCCTTATTCAAAAAATCCTGTGCATTTTTTCTTAACCCCTGTTCCTTATATATACGGATTATTTTGACATAGCCATCTTCATATCGCGGATTCATCATGATAGCCATTTTGTATGATAATAAAGCGTTATACCAGTCTTTATCCTTTCCATATAAATTACCGAGCATTACATAAAACGAATAATCGGAGGGTATATAGTAGATTGCATTCTTTAATGTTTGTATCGCCATACCGGATCTGCCTGTTGATACGTAAAGATTTGTAAGAAGTTCGTAAGCCTGTTTGTTTTTTTTATCTTTATCTATAATTTCATGCAACAGTCCGATTGCACCTGTTACATCATTTACCCTGGCTTTTAAAGAAGCTTCATAAAATAGTATGGTTGTATTTGTTACACCTAATGATTCTATCTGTTTCAGCGCCTTCATACTATCAGGGATTATCCCTACGAGTGTGTGGAGATAGCGGTCTGCATGTATATTATCGGATACTATAAGCCGTTTTAATATCTTTATTGCCTGTTTGTTTTCCCCTTGCTTTATGAATGTATTAGCAAGCACCCATTCCCCGTCCTTAAGCTCCTCGGCCAGCTTCCATACTCTTTGTTCGTTAACCCCGTGTGATATAAGTTCGGCAATTGTGTTCCGTACGTAAGGAGGATATATATTACATGCCCTTCTGTAATACGATATTGCTTTACCGGCGTTCCCGTGTTCGAGTTCAAGGGATGCAAGCCTTAATGCAAGAGATGCGTTTGTGGGATCAAGACTTAATGACTTTTGTGTATATATGACGGCACTGTCTATATTTCCCTCATACTCATAAAGTGCCCCGATATCTTCAGGGTAATATGGATTCCATGTGCACAAAGTCTGAGAGATCTTCATCTGGACTATTGCATCATCAAGCTCGTGCTGCTTTCCATCTCTTATGAATGACTGAAATAATGCCTCTCCATATATGTTATGAAGTTTATCCGTGTTTAGGAATTTCAATGATTTTATTAATGTTTGTTTGGCATCGGCTATTTTGTCCTGCTCAAAAAATGCCCTTCCCTTTTTATACAGATAATCCCCATAAATCGCCCTCACACATAAAATCGATAAGGTTAAAAATAAAACGATAGAAATAATACCCATGGAGATGCGAACTCTGGCAGATAATTTTTTAACATAATCTGGCGGAAAGTTGTTGTTATGAAATTGTAAGACTGAAAGTGTTGCAGACATAAGCAATAGAGCAGAAATCAAATTGGATGGAACGATAATACCGAAATCGACGAAATTATGAAAGATTAAAAACAGGGTAGAGGTTAATCCCGCCCAGATTATTAACTTTTTAAAATTTGATTTTGTACTCCTTATCCCCTTGATCAGGGAATATATCCATAAAACGATTATCCATAAAATAATAGCAATCCCGATACCGCCGGTATCATCAGCGATCTCTATAAAAACATTATGAGCATGATTGACAAGGTACAATATGCCGGCAGGCCTGAATCTGTGAAATGCGTCTTCATATGTTCCTGCTCCCCATCCAATAAACGGATGTAGCATAAACATCTTTACAGAACCAGACCAGATGCCCAGCCTTTGAGAAGCGCTGAGCATAAATAACTTGCTGAACATTCTTTGTTCAAAAGGATAAAGACTCAGTACAAACATACCAGCTGCTATTACCGCTACGAGCATTACAACCGCTGTCTTTTTGTTATAAAGCCGGAGCCACGGGGCAATGAGAAATGTGATGGATATCGCAAGAATAAATGAGATGTACCCCCCTCTTGAAACAGACAATAAAAATCCAATTCCAATAACAAGTACCGCCGATATCATAAACAGTCTTTTTTTTAACACATCCCTTTTGTACATGCTTAAAGCAAGTGCATATGGCAGCAGCATACCGGTAAGCATTGCGATATGATCATGATTAACAAGCCAGCCGGAGAAAACCATATTGTGCGTTTTAAAGTGGGAAAAATATACGATCACGTATATCAAAAGCAAAAAAACATTTGTGTAGAGTACAGCTTCTATAAGCAGTTTACTTAGATTAAGACTGCCGTAAGAAGCGTAAATATAAATTAAAAAAAAGATTATCATTGATTCTGCAAAAAACGATTCAAAAACGTACCTCTGATTGCTCTGCCTTATTATCAATGCCTGTATCAAAAGGTATGCAAATAGTGTGATAACGGGAAACAGCATATTGAATTTTGGATAATTTAAAAAGCCTTCTGAGATCCATTGTATTAAGACGAGCATTGAGAGCAAAGACACGCCCAACACTATAAGCAGCTTATCCATTAAAAACGGTGAACCGTAATGTAATGATGTCCCTGCAATAAAAAATATACCGAATAAAATTATTATTCTTTTTATCATACTTTACAAATTGAATTATTCCATTTATAGCATATATTTAAGTGGAGTTACTAATGGAAAAAGAAAAATTAAAAGAATTCCAGCAAATCCTTTTAAGGATGAAGCAGGATATACTTAATGACGCTTCAGAGCTATCAAATAATTTTCAAAACGGCGCAAATGTCCAGGAAAGGATCCCGGATACAAACGACAGGGCTTCTATGGAATCCGATTCAAGATTACTGTTAAGACTAAATGATAGGAACAGAAAGCTGATATTAAAAATAGAAGAATCCTTGAAAAAGATTAAACAGGGCAGTTACGGTGTATGTGAGATATGCGGTGAAGAGATCTCCGAAGAAAGATTGAGGCTGAGGCCTGTAACAACCCAATGCATAAGCTGCAAAACGGAGCTTGAGGGTAACGAAAAGCTTTTAAAAAAGACTACAAAAAAATAGCATAGATCGTTTTTTGGCAGAACAAAAGGAGGAAATATGGGCACAGGGGCATGGATACTATTAATAGCAGTTTTGACGATAGCATTCTGGGCAATTGCAATTTATAACGGGTTTGTAAGAATGAATGCAGGGATTGAAAATTCATACAAGCAGATCGATGTTCAACTAAAAAGAAGATACGATTTAATCCCGAACCTTGTTGAATCCGTCAAAGGCTATATGAAGTTCGAAAAGGAAACACTTGAGTCTGTCATAAATGCAAGGTCAAAGGCAATGACATCGCCTCCGGGTACGGATAAATTTGCTGCTGAGGGGGCTTTATCGGGTGCTTTGTCAAAGTTGTTTGCTGTTGCAGAAAATTACCCCGATCTTAAATCAAACACAGAGGTCCAAACATTGATGGAGGAGCTGAGGACAACCGAAAACCAGCTCGCATTCTCGAGG
This sequence comes from Deltaproteobacteria bacterium, assembly GCA_023382265.1. Classification (NCBI taxonomy): domain Bacteria; kingdom Pseudomonadati; phylum Myxococcota; class Myxococcia; species Deltaproteobacteria bacterium. The sequence continues at coordinate 78,005 of JAMCPX010000056.1, forward strand.
CAGTACTACAATGACAGTGTAATGAGATTTAATACAAAAACGATGCAGTTTCCTGCAAACATCATAGCAGGCATGTTTAACTTTAAGCCCAAAACTTATTTTCATGTTGAGGAAGCAGCAAAAATAACCCCAAAGGTTGACCTGAACATCGGTGCGTAAATAATATTTATATTATAATTGCCCAGTCCTGTTTGCAACGAGATGACTACTTGAAATGATGAATTATAAAAATCATAATTACGAACAGCTAATGTTTCTCGCCATAAAGCTCGCTAAAAAGGCGCAGGGTATGACATCCCCCAACCCGCTTGTTGGTGCTGTTATCATAGATGGGAAAGGCAGGATCATCGGCAAAGGGTTTCATAGTAGGGCAGGACAGCCACATGCTGAGATAACCGCTTTAAGGGATGCCGGTAAAATGCCGGCAGGCAGTACAATGGTTGTGACACTGGAGCCGTGCAATCATTTTGGGAAAACACCCCCATGCTCACTCGCGATTAAAAATGCTGGGATTAAAAGGGTTGTTATAGCGAATCGTGACCCAAATCCTGATGTAAAAGGCGGCGGAATCAAATATCTTAGAAGAGCAGGTATTGAGGTTGTAACAGGTATTTGCAGCGGAGAAGCAAAAAAGATGAACGAAGATTATTTTAAGCATGTGACAACTAAATTGCCTTATGTTCATGCAAAGATCGCAGCAGGACTTGATGGAAAGATGGCCGCTTCTGACGGTACATCAAAGTGGATCACATCTGATCTGGCAAGGAAATTTGCACACAGGTTAAGGAATACAGTAGATGCAATTGTTGTAGGTATTGGAACGATAGAAAAAGATGATCCGGAACTTACCGTTAGGTTTGTGAAGCCAAGACAAAGGATACTTTACAGGGTTGTATTTGATACACATTTAAGTATCCCTATTAATGCAAGGGTTATAAAAAATCAAAATAATATGTACAGAACAATGGTCATTACATCATCGCATGATCAGGCATTGATACACAGGTTGGAGGAAACAGGTGTTGAGGTTGTTTTTGCAAATATGAAGGAAGGGCACGTATCAACAGGCAATGCATTGTCTATCCTTGGCAAAAGGTTTATGTCCATACTTGTAGAGGGCGGGGCCGGTATGCTCGGCAGCTTTATGAGGGGACATCTTGTTGACAAGTTGCACTTTTTCATAGCGCCAAAAATTATAGGCGAAGACGGGCTTTACCCCTTTAAAGGTTTATCATTGAATAATATAGATAATGCAATCAAACTTAGAGATATAACTATAAATACGAAGAAACTCAAAGGAGAGTTTTTTGTAGAAGGTTATCCTGTCTGGATGTAGGGGGCAGCCTGTCAATAGGTGCCCCCTATGCCACCTTGTTCAATCTTGATCTTTGACATCACACATCTATACTATTATACTGATCTGTTATGATTAAAGAATTATTATTCAATTTTGAAAAAGAATTAACTTTCCTCTCAGATGCAGGCACTGGGGATAGTAGCTATCCGATGACCGGGCAACAGGGTGTTGCTCAGATGCAATCATGCCATATAAAAGCATCGGAGACATCTTTTAGAGCTATTCTGTTATCGGAGTATATAAAAAACTTTCACAAACGTGCTTTTGTAATAACTCCCTCAGGTGAATATGCAGAAAAACTTGCACAGGAGCTTTCATGGTTATTAGGCTCCGGTACGGGAGTTAAAGTGTTTCCCTCATGGGAGATAATGCCGTACAATGGTATATTCCCTACGGTAGAGATACAGGCAGAAAGAATTACGGTTATCAGTGAACATGTATGCTACAAAAACAACGAAGTGATCATAGCATCTGCAAAGGCATTGATGCCGCGATTGCCGGCACGCGATACTATAGAATCCTTTAGCCTTATTATCAAAACAGGCGGTAACTATTCCCTTGGTGAGATATCGGAAAGGCTTATTAAGCTTGGCTATAACAGGCAGACAACGGCAACGTCTATCGGGGAATTCAGCATAAGAGGCGGTATACTGGATATATATCCTCCAAATACCGATTATCCTGTCAGGATTGAAATGTTCTCCAACACTGCCGAATCAATAAGATACTATATGTCTATTGATCAAAGATCCTTTGAAAAAATAGATGACATCTACATACCGCCTGTTACAGAATTTTTAGAACAAACGATATACAATAGAGTCACCTCACCGGAGGAAATCCAGTATAAAGAATCATCCACTATCTTTGATTACATCAACATTGATTCAGACATAATTATTATCAACCCGGAGGAAGTTGATAATACAATTGAGATATATACAGAAGATATCCATAAGTATCATAGGCAGGCTACAGAAGAACAGCGCAAGGTTAATGATGCCGATGCAATGTTTGTTACAATAAATGAACTCAATGATGCCATAAAAAAACACAAGGTTATCGCAATAAGTGCATCAGGCTCTGCTCATGCACCAATGATTGATACGGATAAAGCCTTACCCTTGGAAGATTTAGAATTGTTATCGCAGTCAGGGGAGAATAAACTTTATGCTGCCTATGAGTACATCAAACACCTTACAAGAAAACATACATTAAATGTGCTTGTAATGAATGGCATGGAACATGTTGAGCACATAAAGCAGCTTCTTGAAAAGGATGATATCCGGGTTAATATAATTGATGAAGCATACCCTGAATGTCTTTCAAGGCTTAAACCGGGTATTAATATAATATACGGATTAATTACAGCTGGTTTTATTTATAATGATATACCCTTTGTATCGGAGTGGGACCTTTTTAAAAGGAAATTAAGGAAAAGCCGTAAGCACATTTATCACGGTGAGCCATTAAACCTTGATGAATTAAAATTCGGCACATACATTGTACATAGAGAATATGGTATAGGCAGACTTAAGGGTATAACGGTAATGGAGGTTGAATCACAGAAGAACGAGTTAATAGAGATTGAGTACAAAGATGAGGCAAAGCTATACCTGCCTGTAGAGCGGGCGAATATGCTCAGTCAGTATATACCATCATCCGATATCGTTCCTGTACTTGACAGGCTTGGCGGGAATGGTTTTCTGAACAGGATCAAAAAGATAAAAAACAGGCTGTACGAGATAGCCAATGAGTTTATGAATAATCAGGCTATAAGAGAAGTAAAGGGAGGTTATAGCTTTTCTGCTCCGGATACGATATTTCATGCATTCGAAGATGATTTTCCATACGAAGAAACAGCCGATCAAAAGAGGGCAATAGAAGAAGTTATAGATGATATGCTCAGCAGTAAGGCAATGGACAGATTGATATGCGGTGATTCGGGTTATGGTAAAACGGAAATTGCCATGCGGGCAGCCTTCAAGGCTGTCATGGATAATAAACAAGTAGCTTTGCTCGCACCTACGACAATACTTTCAGAACAGCATTACAGGGTTTTTTTAGAAAGATTTAAAAAATATCCTGTAAAGATTGAGTTGTTGAACCGTTTTAAAAATCCTGTACAGAAAAAGAAGATCATAAACGAGCTTGCAAAAGGAACAATAGACATATTAATCGGGACACATGCAATACTTAAAGGATCCGTACGATTCAAGTCCCTCGGATTGATTATTATAGATGAAGAACATAAATTCGGTGTTGATCATAAAGAGGCTTTAAAAAAGTTTAATCCTTCTGCAGATATACTTGTAATAACAGCAACCCCTATTCCAAGAACATTAAAAATGGCACTTACAGGCATTAAGGATATAAGCATAATAACGACCCCGCCTTCTGACAGGAAGATGTCTCAGTATTATATAATGAAGTATGATGAATACAGCATAAGAAATATTATAATCAAGGAGCTTGAGCGCAAGGGGCAGGTTTTTGTAATAAATAGAGAGATAAGGGGGCTTGAGCAACTTGCGGATAGAATAAAAAACATTGTTCCCGCGGCATCCATTGCAGTGGCGCACGGGCAATTGCCTTCAAAAAGGCTTGAAGAAATGATGCGGCAGTTTATACTAAAAGACATCAATGTTCTTGTGAGTACCGCTATCGTTGAATCTGGCATTGATATACCTTCAGCCAATACGATCATCATAAATGATGCGGATATGTTTGGGACATCGGAGCTTTATCAACTAAAAGGCAGAGTAGGACGATCGGATCAAACAGGCTATGTATATTTTATCTTACCATTAAAAAGGTCTGTGTCCCAGCAGGCTATTTCAAGGTTGAAACTTGTAGCATCATCATCAGAAATGAGCTCCGGATTTAAACTTGCAATGCATGATATGGAAATGCGGGGTGCCGGCAATATTGTCGGCAAGGCACAATCAGGGCAAATAGATGCAATAGGACTCGAATTTTATTCGGAGCTGATGAAAGAAGCCATATCGAGCATTAAAGGTGAAGATATCGAAGAGGAAATCGAGCCAAAAATTAATTTTCCCGTGCCTGCCTATATACCAGATTCCTATATTAATGACCCTGAGCTGAGGCTTATGTTTTACAGGAGGCTTTCAGGCTCTGACGAAAAAACACTTTATGACATAATAGATGAGATCAAGGATAGATTTGGCACTATACCATCAGAGCTTGAAATGCTATTAAAAATTATTAGAATAAAGCTATTAATGAAAAAGATTAAAGCAACAAAGCTTGATAGACTTGTTAATAATTTTAGATTAACATTTTCACAAAGCACGCCGATAAAAGTTGAACACATTGTTAAATTGGTCAATGAAAGGATTATAAGTGTTCTAGAACAAAAACATACGCAAATTCTATTTGAGCCTATTAATACAAAAGGTATCGGCGGTGTTTTAAAGATACTCGAATTCCTATCATCAAAGGTGGAGCAATAGTTTATGAAAAGACTTCTAATTATTATAGCCTTAATACCGGCAATGATCGGTTGTAGGAATGGTACATCGATGGCTCTTAGTAGCGGTGTGGTTGCCAATATCGGAAAACATAAAGTAACATTGGAAGAATTCAAAAAGCGTTTAAATGTATTTGCAGCAGAAACGGGTGTTAATCCGAATCGTATTTCAAAGGATATTGTACTTGCCAATCTGAACGAACTGATAAACACTAAATTGCTCCTCGACCAAGCAAAAAAGTCGGGAATATCGGTTACCACAGAAGAAATCAACAAAGAGCTGAGCAATTTAAAACAGGGCTATACGGAAACGCAGTTCGATAAGATATTCATAGAAAAGCTTATTGATAAACGTCTATGGTTAAAACAGTTGCAAGAACATCTTATAATAAAGAAGCTTCTTGCCTCGCATTTTTCTGCCATCACCGTAAACGGTGCAGCGATTAAAGACTACTATGATACACATAGAAAAGATTTCTCCGAACCGGAGATGATACATGCAATGCAGATGCAGTTCAAATCCATGGATGATGCACAGAACGCTTTGAATCTGCTTAATTCAGGGCAGAGTTTTACCAGCATTGCCAATAAATACTCGATAAGCCCTGATGCAAGTTCAGGCGGTGATATGGGATGGCTTTCCGTAAAAGAACTGCCAGGCGAGTTTGTTGATGTATTGGCCACCCTGCCTGCCGGCAAAAATAGCGGCATAGTAAAAACAAGATTCGGGTACCAGATATTTTTAGTTGCGGCAAAGCTTCCCGGACATACAAAATCACTGGATGAATCAGAAGATGAAATTGCAGGTATACTTAAAAATCAAATGATGGATAAAGAACTCTCCCAATGGCTGCAGCAGCTACGTACCGAAGAGGATGTGAATATAAATTATGAACTTTTAAAAAGGGCAGGATTGATATGAGATATATGAAAATTTTATTGTTGATTACGGGCTTATTTGCAATTATGGGTGCAAAAAAAAGTGTTATGAATGCCGTTGTTGCAGTTGTTAACGGCAGACCTATCACCCTGTACGATGTTCAACAGAGAGCTAAAATAATAAAACAAAGGAATAATCCAGGTATTACCGATTATCAAAAGCATGCATTAGACGAGTTGATAGATGACGATATTATTTACGATGAATTGAAAAGTCTTGGTACGACAATAACAAATTTTGATATTGATAACGCAGTAAAACAGATGGCTCAAGGGAATGGGGTATCCCTGGACGCATTAAAGGCAGATTTGGCAAGCAAGGGTATAAGCTTCGATGCTTATAAAGATGCGTTAAAAAGCGAGGTCGCAAAATCAAAGCTTGTTAGTTATAAATTCAGGACGGAAGTCGCTGTATCGGGAGACGACATACATAGATATTATGCGGAGCATAAGGAGCAATTTGTAAAGGGTAAAGAGGCGGGATTAAAGCACATATTGATTTCTCTTCCGCAAAATGCATCAAAAGAGCAGAACTCAGCTGCACTTAAAAAAGCCCGGATGATCATATCTAAAATTAAGAACGGCGAACCTTTTACAGCACTCGCGATGATATACTCTGATGATAATGCGACCAAAAACAACGGCGGTGAACTCGGCTATGTAGAACAGGGAACTTTATACCCAATACTTGATAAGGCTATATTTAATGCTAAACCTGGCGAATTACTTGGACCATTTCAAACCCCAAGCGGTTATGAGATTATACTTGTAGAAGACATAAGATCCGAAAAGGAACTTCCTTTAAGAGATGTCGAAAATAGGATTAAAAATGCAATCTATCTTAAAAAACTTGATGAATCGCTTAATAATTGGCTATTGACAAAGAAACAAAAAACTACGATCATAATATATAAAGATTTACTATAATACTGGAGGTATAAATGGAATTACCAAAAATAGGCATAACTATGGGTGATCCTACAGGTGTTGGGCCTGAGGTAATAGTTAAGTCCTATCTTGAACCTAAAATAACAAACGAATGCATTCCTGTCGTACTTGGCGATGCCAATGTTATGAAAAAGACGATAAGTGATTTGAAGGCAAAAATAGAACTGAATGTCATATCTGTTGACGATATTAAAACACTGAAGCCGTCCGCGAAAACAATGTACTTGATAAAACTATCGAATTTGGATCCTTCCCGGCTCAAGGTTGGCAGGCCTGATAAGATTGCCGCCAAGATGATGGTAACATACATAAAGGAGGCTGTCAGACTTGCAATGCTCGGTTCTATAAGTGCAATGGTTACTGCCCCTATCAATAAGGCTGCTATAAATAATGCAGGGTTTAGATATGCAGGGCATACGGAGCTGCTTGCAGAGATAACAAGAACAGAGGATTACTGTATGATGCTTGTGGGGAAGAAGCTTAAAGTATCACTTGTAACGACGCATTCACCAATCAGGGAAGTGCCTGGCATGCTGACCCCAGGACTGGTGTTTAAAACGATAAAACTCTCCTACGATGCACTTGTTGATTACTTTAATATCAAGAATCCGAAAATTGCAATCGTAGCACTTAATCCTCATGCAGGAGAGGACGGACTATTTGGTGTTGAAGAAAAAGAATTGATAATACCGGGGATTAAAAAGGCAGAGAATATGGGCATACAGGTATTTGGTCCGCTTCCAGCTGATACAGCATTCTATTTTGCCTATAAAACTAAATACGATATTGTTGTAGGCATATACCACGATCAGGCTTTGATTCCATTAAAGGTGGTAAACTTTGATGATGCTGTTAATGTAACTCTCGGGCTTCCGATTATTAGAACATCCGTTGATCATGGAACCGCTTACGATATATCCGGTAAAGGCATTGCCAATCCGGAGAGTATGAAAGCCGCTATACTGCTTGCGGGTAAAATGGCAGGCATTAAAATGAAAAAACAACATGATGGGAGTATGTAATTATACGGATCACGGATTTGAGTAACGGTATTTACGGGTTTAAAATCCGCTTCGATTTCTTATTACATTTTCGGATTAAGGTAAGACGTAATTCTAATTAGCAGAGAGGATGCATGGATCGCATCATTGTAAGAGGTGCAAGAGAACATAATCTTCAGAATATCGACGTTGAGATTCCAAGAGATCGATTTGTAGTTATTACCGGTGTTTCCGGCTCAGGCAAAAGTACACTTGCTTTTGATACAATATACGCGGAAGGACAGCGTAGGTATGTGGAATCTTTATCTTCGTATGCAAGACAGTTTCTCGGGCAGATGAACAAATCGGATGTTGACTCAATTGAAGGACTATCTCCTGCAATATCAATAGAACAAAGATCCTTAAGCCACAATCCTCGATCAACTGTAGGGACAATAACAGAGATATACGATTATTTAAGAGTACTCTATGCAAGAATTGGAATACCGCACTGTCCGCAATGCGGCAAGGAACTTGTTTCACAGAGTGTCGATCAGATGGTTGATCAGATTTTATCTCTTGAAAAAGGCACTCGCATACTGATAATGTCACCGGTTGTCAGGGGTGATAAGGGAGAGTTTAAGAAAGAGCTTATACAATGGAGAAAAGCGGGATATACTAAAGCGAAGATAGATGAAAAAATAGTTGAGATACAGGACGAGGTTCATCTCGATAAGAATAAAAAACATAAAATATCTATCGTTGTGGACAGGATTGCCATTGACGAACAGATGAGATCAAGGATCGCTGATTCGATTGAAGTCGGCACTTCACTTGCAAACGGAATTATCGAGATAGAACTTATTGATAAAAATCAGATATTAATCATGAGCCAGAGGTTTGCATGTGTAGACTGTGGCATAAATCTCTCCGAACTGGCGCCGCGGATATTTTCTTTTAACAGTCCCTACGGTGCATGCCCACATTGTGACGGCATAGGGTATCTTGTTGATTTTACGCCAGATCTTATAGTACCGGATAAGACGCTTTCAATCAATCAAGGCGTAATAGTTCCATGGCGCAGAAGAACAGGTTTTTATTTTCGCGAAATGTTACATACGCTCCATGATCAATTGGATATTGATCTCGATATACCTTTTCAGGATTTACCGGAAGTTGTCAGACACATAATACTCTATGGGACCAATGCAATTGAAGAACCGCCTCAATCAAAAAAGTATAAAAAATATACATACACCTTTGAGGGGGTAATCCCATATCTCAAGAGGAAGTATAACGAAGAGGATGACCCGTTTATATTATCCGAACTTGAGAAATATCTCCAGTATAAAACGTGCCCTGTTTGTAATGGCGCAAGGCTTAAGAAGGAAAGCCTTGCAGTTACAGTAGGGGGTAAAAACATTTATGAGTTTACGCAGATGAGCGTTGAACAGGCATCAGGCTTTATCAATAAACTTGCCTTAAATCAAAAGCAGGCCATTATATCTGAAAGGCTTATTAAAGAAATAAACAGCCGCATACAATTTATGTATGATGTCGGGCTTGACTACATTAGTCTTGACAGGATGGCATCTACTTTATCGGGCGGAGAGTATCAACGTATAAAGCTTGCAACACAGGTCGGCTCAGGGCTTGTGGGTGTACTCTACATACTTGATGAACCAACCATTGGTCTGCATCAACGGGACAACAGAAAATTGATCAATACTCTTTTGAAGATGCGGGATCTGGGGAATACGGTTATTGTTGTTGAACATGATCCAGATACAATCGTATCCGCTGATTATGTAATTGATATGGGGCCTGGCGCGGGTCATAAGGGCGGCAGGATAGTTGCTAAAGGTACTCCGGAAGAGATAATGGATAACGATGCATCACTTACAGGAAAGTACTTATCGGGTAAATGCTCTATTGTGATTCCACAAAAGCGCAGACCCATCAATAGAGGATATATAAAAATATATGATGCGCATATTAACAATCTTAAGCATATCGATATTGCCTTTCCGATCGGGGTATTCACATGCGTAACAGGGGTATCCGGTTCAGGGAAAAGCAGCCTTGTCGTAGATACGCTTTATAATGTTCTTTATCAAAAACTTTATAACCCAACGGGTGTAACTGTTAAATATAGAAAGATCGAAGGCGTTGAGCTTGTTGACAAGGTTATACAGATTGATCAATCGCCTATAGGAAGAACACCCAGATCTAATGCCGTAACATACACAGGGGTATTCGATCATATACGGGATATATTTGCCCAAACTGTAGAAGCAAGGGCAAGAGGCTATGAAAAAGGCAGGTTCAGTTTTAACCTAAAAGGCGGAAGATGCGAGGTATGTGAGGGACAGGGTGTTATAAAAATAGAAATGCACTTTCTTCCAGATCTCTATATTCAATGTGATGCATGCAAGGGGAAAAGGTACAACAGAGAAACGCTGGAGGTATATTATAAAGGCAAAAGTATCGCCGGCATTCTTGACATGTCTATAGAAGAGGCTATCGAGTTCTTCGCAAATATTGCGACCATAAAAGAGAAACTGCAAACACTTTATGAGGTAGGACTTGATTACCTAAAACTCGGACAGCCTGCCACAACACTCTCCGGCGGAGAGGCTCAGAGAATAAAGCTTGCAAAAGAGTTAAGCAAAAGAAGCACAGGCAAGACCATATATATACTTGATGAGCCTACAACCGGCCTACATTTTGAAGATGTCAAAAAGCTTCTAAATGTACTAAACCGTCTTGTTGACGAGGGTAATACGGTTATAGTGATAGAGCATAATCTCGATGTAATAAAATCCGCCGATTATATCGTTGATCTGGGACCCGAAGGCGGCGAAAAGGGCGGTTACATTGTAGCTAAAGGCACACCGGAACAGATCATACAGATCGATACATCGTACACCGGAGAATATCTAAAACCAATACTTGTACATAAACAATAATACTCAAACCTTTAATTCCGCTCACTCCACTGTAACCCAGATAGGATTTGAGAATGCAAATCCGCCATTGTTTGTAAAAACCTCAATTCTGTAGAAGCCGGAGTCATCGGGATGGTATTTGTAATTTATTGAAGGTTCATCAAATATTTTAAGTATATATCCATTCTTGAACAGTATGATCCTCTGCATATCAATCTCATCGTCAGGTGCACCGGCATGCTGCAGATACGCAATATGCATGTCAAGAGGTTGTCCTTTTTTTATAGTTAGTTCAGAGCCCATTGGCTGCCCATTGATCATAAAAGCAATCATCGGTCCATTTGTGCCATAAAACACACCATTCCTGAAACCATTCTCTATTGCAGCTAATGTAAATGACGCTGCATATACATAATCTCTGTATGTTCCTATCGCATAAGGCGTATGAGCATCTGAATCAGCTATGCCGTAAAGGTGCAAACCTTTTCTGTTCAATTCATCCCATTTGTCAAATGCCTTTATACTGTCCGGATCCATTGGGATCTTTGCGCCATTCAGCACCTCAATACCATTATAGCCGGTTATATTATAATCTCTCCATTTCTTCATATCAATGAACGGATGGTTGATAAAAAACATACCCCCCTGTTTTTTTACGTCATCGATCCAATGCTGGGGCGGCAAAAACTCATAAACCTTCTTATGTATAAACTGTGCATTTGCATGTCCCCAATATGGGTTTGCTATCTCTTCTCCGGGGATACATATAAAATCTTTTGTTGACAATGTCCTGCACGCATTTGCCTGTGAAAATGTATTGTAATCCGTGAGGCTGACTATGTCCAGTCCCTTCGCCTTTGCAGCTTCCACCATGTTGGTAACAGGATAATTCTGAAAATTAAAACTGTAGGTAGAATGATTATGCATATCTGCACTATACCATCCCGAACCGTTTGAGAATACCTTTGTCCATGCACCTTCTGCATAACTGCCGTTTACAATCACAGCAGGATATATGTAAAAGCTCCCTCCCGTTTTTGGAGTTATTTTAAATGTAAAATGCTTTATTCTTCCGGGCATGATGTATACAAAACCGGTGTATGGGTCACTGGTATGGACATTGTCTGTTGTAAATACAATGACATTTGAAATGAGTTCTTTAGTATCTGTTATGTTTTTAACATAAACATTATACATAACAGGTTTATTTTGCAGCGTGAAAATATTTTCCGGTGATGCTGTTATGTCAACGCCGTGTTGAAGTGCGGTAAAATGTTTATACTGGCTATCGGCAACCTTTTTATAATCCATGCCTGTAGTTGATCTCGTTGATATTACCCTTTTAAGAAGAAAAGGCTTATTACTTATATCAACATGGGAATAAACACTCGCAATCCAATTCCATTCATACATAATGTACGGTGGATCGTTTTCACCAAGATAATAAAAACCTATAAGCTGATTTGCCCTGCCGATCATCGCAATATAAGGTTTCTGTGGAGATACGGCGTCCCTTGGTCCTGTAAAAATATCCCCGACACCAGGTATATAAAACCAGATAGATCGGGTATTCGTCTTTATTCTATCCCCTATCTGTACGAATGTATGTTTTTTTGTAGAGCTTATGTCTGAGGTGATGAACACGGTATCAGAATCAGACACACTGTATGTGGTCTGAACATGTATATATGGATGTGATTTTACAAAACCCGAGAAAGTAACTGCTGTGACCTCACCGCCTGCTTTGAATACCCGGGATGTTTTATAGCTGATCACCTCTGTTCTGAGCTTCCTCTCCGCCATTGGATCCTTTAAAAGAATATACGGTGCGTAAAGATCTGTTATTGTTCCTATCCATGCTCCATTTGAGAGATAATTAAGATTTCCATGATTATTTATTCCGGCTACAAGATTGCCGCGTCTTAAAACGGTATCCTTTTTGAGTGTATCGGCGGGGGATATGGTATATCTGTATATAACCTTATGCCAGTCCTCGGGCCATATAAACCATGTCATTATTACAACAACGGCAAGTGCGATGATCGCTAAAAGTATCTTACGCATAATTAGCTAAAAATAATCTCTTGAGTATAATTGTCAAGCTGTTTTCGTTTCTTGTCCATACCGGGTTTTATCTTTATAAAAATGACAGAGACTCCCATGGTTGGAACAAATTTATCAGATAATGTTATTCAAAACTCTCTCTTAATTAATTTCCTTACCCGCTTCTAACGGGGTGAAGCCGCGTCTTTTTTAACGCTGTTTGCAGCGGGGAGCACATTGACAGTCTTGCTCGTAACCAATGCTGTCCCTATGCCGTGCTCATACACCATTCTGCCGCCGTAACTTGCTCCGAATCCGATGATACCCGCTGCCAGGGTAAACAGGGCCAATCGTACAATACGGTACCTGTTTTTCATGACCAATGTCCAAAGCGCAGCGGCAATGGCAATGGAACCACCCGTTCCCTCCAGATCCCCGTGGATATCGATCAGGTGGCTGACGGATGCAGGATGCGGCACGCTGTCCCCTGCCAGCGAACCCGTTATCATTGCTGCTATTGCAGCCAGGGCGGCAATGACGATAAGATTTGTGGAAGTTGTGTCAAACGCGTCCCGTTTGAACAGCCAGTAGAGTACTTCGAACAGCAGTGCGCTCAAGGTCAAAGCTATCGGAAAGTGAACAAACAATGGGTGTATGTTTTGCATAGTATCCTCCTTTAACAGGCTTCATACCACATTTATGCGTTTATTCAAAGGAACGGATGCTGATCTGGCACTTTACAAAAGATAGCAGGAATCCCTTAATTTTCCGTATGTCTCTTCGATTCCATCTCCGCTGCATGGATGAAATTATTAAGCCGGAGACTTATAAGTCTTGGGCCTGGTCTGGAGGCTATAAGGGGTTAGTCCGTAATTATTACAACATTACCCGAGGACAATGCGTTAACGGCTTTTCGATCTTGTTCTAATTTTGCTGCATCCGGGTTATCTATAACGATATTACTTCCGGAATTCCCCGATGTCTTTATAGCTTTTATGTAAACATCCCCTGCCTGAGATGTTGTTGTTAAATCATAACTTACCATCCCATTATTTATCAGCTCGGTTTTATTGACGCTACCGGCGGTATAGAGATCCACGTCATGCTGATCCAAAACCTTTATAAACATTACAGGCTTCAGCCCTATTCCCCTTGCATCAATAATAAGCCTTTTTTTTGAAACATTATTAGCGGTACCTGACCATGGCTTTGCTTTTACGTAAGCGTTGATAAAAATGGCTGCAATACCTTTTATTCCATAAAACGGCACCCTAATCTTAACACTGTAAACGCCATTATTTGCATGCTCTTCAAAAGGTTTAACCCGCGCAATTATACCTTTTAATCTATAAAATAATCTTGTATCTTTTGAGATAAAATCACTTACACTTTTATCCCCGTCCAGATTCATTTTTTCGATCATCTCTATAGCCACGGCATGTGCATCAATCAAAGCAGCCCTCCTTGCCATGGAAATGCATATCTTTTTATTATAACCATTTATTATTTTGCCCTTGCCGTACGCTATTGCATATCCCTGCCCCCAGTTTATATAACCGTAAGCATTTTTTACTATAAGTGGTGCTGAACTGCTTGAATCGGTGAATGCGCTGACCGCAGTTATACCCTGCACATGTGCAGAACCCTTTGAATTGATAGTCGCTTCTGTAAATCCGGTTTCTGTTTGTGCATAAGCAATTGATGCCCACACAAGCATAATGATTAAAAATGCAGGTCTTTTCATATACACTCCAACATCTGCCCTACAGGTGTTTTATAACTGCCATGTGCGTTTTATCATTAAATAATGACAGAAGATCATTTATTGATGCAGACATCTGTTCTTTTATGCCTATGAACTTTTTTATCGTATCTATCCTTAATAAGGATGCTTCGATCCGATCCTTATTTATCATACCATTGTTTATGGTTCTATCAAGCTCCTGCATAATGTTTTCAAATTCCTGCGGCGTGGTGTTGCTGAGCATTATCATATCGGCATCCGCATTCAATGCATTTACTAAAGCTTCAAAAGGCGTGTAGTGCTTGGATATCGCACCCATTTTCATGTCATCGGTAAGTATTATACCATTGAACCCAATCTCTTTTCTTAATATCTCGTGAATGAATTTATTTGATATGGATACGGGGGCATCATCGACGGCTTTAAATATTGTATGTGATGCCATAATACTGCCAACATAGTTTTTCGCTACATGTATGAATGGTCTAATATGATGAGTCAGTGTTTCCATATTTATATTTATAGAGACACTTTCTTTATGCGGATCAACCTGTGTATCCGTATGTCCTGGAAAATGTTTTGCGCACGCTATGATCCCGTTATCCTGCATACCTGCAATAATGCTTGCACCTATTTCTTCTATTATAAGGACATCATCGGAGAATGCGCGATCGCCTATAACCCCGTCTTCTTTAATAGAGAGATCTATTACGGGCATAAGGTTCATATTGAACCCGGCCATCGAAAGCTCATCCGCCATCATTTTACCGTACTCATACATAAGCTTTATATCGTTATGTTTAATGTATGATTCACCGATCTTTTTTGCAGATGGAAGTCTTGTAAATGGATGCTTTAACCTTTGGACCCTGCCACCCTCCTGATCAACAGCTATGATCGGGGTAAAACCATCTTCGAGACCGTGCAGCGATTGATTCAGCATAATTATTTGCTCGGGGTCTTTCAGGTTTCTATCAAAAAGCACAAAACCGCCGATACCATATTTTTTTATTAAGGGCTCAAAGTCTATGGGTAATTTTATCCCTTCAAATCCGATCATTAAAAGTCTTCCGGCCTTCATATCCTACCTTTCATATATTGCTCTTAATTTGTCTCCTATATCATTAAACAAAACTACAATAACTGTCAATGTAATACCGGGGAATATTGCCATCCATGGTGATACCATTATAACAGATATCGCTTCATAAAGCATCTTACCAAGACTCGGTGTTGAAGGACTTGATAAACCGAGGAATGACAGGCTTGCTTCGGAAATAATCACAACGGCTATGCCGAACGATGCTTCAACGATCAGAGGCTCAATAATGTTCGGCAGTATATCAGAGAGAAAGATACTTATTCCATGCTTGGCAAGGGCTTTTGATGCAAGTATATAATCGCCGTGCTTTATGGACATAACCATTGCCCTGCTATATCGCGCATACCCAACCCAGCCAGCTGCTGTAAGTGCTATTATGATATTAACGGTGCTTGGTCCCATAACACCTGCGATAGCGATTGAGAGTAATAGACCGGGGAAAGCCATTAAGATGTCGATAATGCGGGATATGATTACATCCGTAATACCGCCGGCATAACCTGAGATACAGCCGACAGGCACGCCAATCATTATAGAGATAGCAACTACAATAACACCTATTGCCAGTGATGTCCTGATCCCGTAGATTACACGGCTGAGTATATCCCTGCCAAGTTCATCCCTTCCCATTGGAGAAGTCAAACACGGAGCTTCATACGATAACGGCAATACCTGTTTGTAAGGTTTATGCGGGCTTATCTCGGGGGCAAGTATCCCGATGAACGCCAGACACATTAACATAAAGACGCTGCTTTTTAGTCCTTTCATAACTTCTGTATCATCCTTGGGTCCGCAATATAATATATGATATCGGTGATCAAATTGATTGTTACATACACGAATGCAACTACGAGCACATCCCCGCTCAGCAGCGGATAATCCCTGGTCATAACACTATCAACAAGCAGCCTTCCCATTCCAGGCCATGAGAATACCGTTTCTGTTACGATTGCACCAGACAATAAAAGTCCAAACTGCATACCGATAAGCGTTATTACAGGAACGAGCGTTGCCTTTAAGGTATGGATGAACAGGTTTCTTTTAACGCTTATCCCTTTGGCAAGGTTCATTGCAAAGTTATCCTGATTTATAGCCTTTATTGCATTAGCCCTTATCATACGGATAGTGATTGCACTCATTCCGATAGCAAGCGTAAGACCGGGAAGTATTATTGATGAGACAGAATCAGCTCCCGCAACGGGCAGGATATTGAGCTTTATGGCGAACAGCATAATAAGCATAATTCCTATCCAGAAATTCGGTAAGGATATACCGAGTATTGATACACCCGATACAAATTTATCAAGCCATTTATCATGTTCATATCCCGAAATGAGTCCCAGGGGGATGGATATAATAAGAGAAAGGAGCATTGCGAATACCGCAAGTACGAATGTATATTTGAATCTTTCAAAAACAAGCCCTGCAACGGGCTTTTTATAATATATGGATGTACCAAGATTCCCATGTAAAAGATCGTCGAGAAATAAAACATACTGTGTTGATATGGGTTTATCGAGATTAAGCGAACTCCTTGTTTGTTCGATCTCCTGTTTTGTAGCATAATCGCCAAGCATGAGAACGACCGGATCCCCGGGAACGAGATGAATAAGCAAAAAAGTAAACGTAACAACACCAAGAACGGTTGGTATAAATAATAAAAGTCTTAACAATATAAATCTGTACATCTAATAATACTTATCAAAAGCGGCCGATCATAGCAATATGGATCGTACATGACGGGGATTTCGTGGCCAGGTTTTATCTTTATATGACAACCGATTCTGTGGAAAAATATTGGTGAGCGGTCATTCTCGTTTTATAAAGCAGCAAATCCGGCATTAAACTATGATCGTCCTATTGTATTCGTCCAGAGAAACAATTTTAGGGGTTATGAGGTTAGGTGTTTTTAAAATATTAATTAATGAAACAGAAAGATGTATATCAAGGGAATAGCGGCAACCCCTGCTATTGAAAATATAAGTCCGATAACGAAACTCAACGGCATATAATCTAACTTAATCTCGTGTATGCCTTTTGGAACAAATACCCCCTGAAACGCATAATCTGTTCTTATGACCTTTGACTTCCTACCGTCAATATAGGCATGCCAGCCGGGGAAATACGTGTTGCTTATTACAAGCAGCCCGGGTGAAGCTGTATCAACATGCAGCTTTATATAATTTGGTGTGTATTTATCGAATGAGACATTATTGTCCGGTGGAGCGGCAGCTGCTACATTGCCAGGTGTAAATGAGGCATACTTTGCATCTTCTTTGAATATAACGGCCGTATCACTTAACTGTGATGCATACTGCCTTACAAGTTCGAAGGCCTCATCGTGCGTATCTGCGATCTTGTAGTCATACACCATGAATGCCCTGTTGAATACGTACGGGTTCTCATAAAGTGTAAAGCCGTTGTACCCCATTATCGGCTTGAACGAACCGACGGACATTCCCATGCCGATGTCATATCCGCCAATATCGTATTCTTGATTTGAGTTATAAAATACCTTTGGTCTTGGCGATGTTACGATAAATTTAACATTTAAAAAATTTATTATAAATGGTTCGCTGAAAAAGTTTAAAGCAAATTTATCATACCATTTTACACCCATTGTATCATAGTTTCGGGGATCTTCTATATCATAAAAAGTATTTATGTCTGCACCCCATGCTTCCAAACGATTTTTCGTTATCGCTATAGATCGGAAGTGCCCCTGTTCTTGTTTTATCCTGTTTATAATAGGATTGGTTGGATAAAAGTATTTATAAGTTCCTCCGGAAAATCCTGTCATTGTTAAACCCGTTGTCATAAACACAAATATACCTAAAAGTATTGCTTTGATATTATTGTTTTTAATCCTTATTAAGAAAAACAGTATTACCAATATCACCACATTAATAATTATCATTGGTTTTATATTCATCAAAGTATAATATTTACGATGTATTATGAGCAGGACAAACATTAAAATCAATGTAATATATATTGCTGTGTTGATTGTTTTAGACTTAATTTTCTGTTTAAATATTTCATCAAGATATAGAGAACCTGCTATAATTAAACAGTATCCTGAAAAAACCCATAGATATTGTTTTTCAGAAACATTAAGTAGCGGAATTGCAGAAACAATATTATTAACTAAGGGTACATTGAATGGTATGATAAAAGTTATGAACGATAATACACTTATTGCCTTAACAAATTTACTATCAAAAGACTTCATTATTCCAGAAATGCCGAATATGAATAGAGGTATACCGATATAGATGGGTATAATTAGTTCAGAATCGCTGTTACTTATTATACTTCCATTAAAAAACTTATTTAATACGGCTATACTAATCGTTAAGGAATGAAGTAATGAGCTTTGAATATAATTTCTAAATGCGAGTATAGCACTAAAATGCAGATATTCAATAAACGGCAACAATTGAATCGATGATATAAGAATACCGGCAGATATAACTAAACCTGTTTTCCCTATAATAAGATATGCTTTTTTAGTAAATCCGTATTCACTAAATAGCCTTATCAAGAAATACATACCAATGACAAATACCATAAAGAATAGCATCTCAGGATGGCCTGCAAATACAGCGATAACAAATGCAAGCATTAATAAGCCATACCCTTTAAATCTATCGAAATGTTTTATTATAAGTTCTATCGACCATAATCCAAAGAAGAAACAAAACACTATTCCGCTCTGTGGATATTGGAACATAGCCATAAGTCCTGAATACATAGTAGCTATTGATGCAATAATGGATGCCCTATAATCTATTCCGATCTCCGATAAATAAAGATACGCAAACAGCCCGACCAAAAAGAATTTGAAGAAATATAAGAGCAATAGCCCCCATTTCCAATCAAAAAGATATACAAATATATTAAGGGGATAAAAAAATTCTGATTGCATATTTGCTATATACGGCGCACCACATCCATTATATGGGTTCCACAAAGGCAATTCATGATGTTTTAAAGATTCTTTGTTAAAATGCAACCATGGAAAGAATTGATAAAAAGGATCATAAGTCTCTACGCCTAAATTTGTTGGTAGTTTATGAGCAATTCTGAAAAAAGGATTAGGCTTTAAAGGAAAGATAAGATTATTTGTAAATATAGAACGTGAGAAGACGATTACAAATGTAAGAGCAAAGATGGTGCATGCTAAAAAAAGTTTGTGTTTATTCCCCATCGTCTATTTCATATACCAACAGTCAGGAAATTGCATGAGCCTGAAAACTGCATTTACCTACGACATGCTACCAGAGCCAATTCCATAAAACATCGCTAAGCGGTTCTGCCATTACACTCTCTCCTATTTTTGTCTTGTTCATTCAAATGTATTTTCCAGATTAAGCCATCAATATCCATATTCATTGCAAATATAATAGAAGCTATTGCCATCGTTGCTGTTTACAGCAGCGGTCGAACTATAGCTTGTTACCGTAAATTCATTATCCGCCGCTATTGTTATTCCCAATGCACCAGTTACAATTGCAGGCGTATCTTTGTAATTAACATTGCAAGCGAAATTTGTGTCTGGGAATGGATAAGAAAGTGTTATTGTTACACTACCATTTGTAAGATTACCAGTGCCAGCTTGGTAATTTGTTATTGTATTGGCTGTCACTGCATCACCCGTAAGACCACCTGTAACTTTCATCTGATTATTGTTTGTGTTGATCAGTAATGATTTACCAACAGTTTGAATGTCTCCTATTCCTGTACTACTTTCTGCATTAAAATTTATATAGGGGTTACCAGTAACTGTTAAATTTGGACTATTGTATACCGCAAGATATGGACTGCTGCCATTGTTTGTAAGGACTCCAGCATCATGATCCATGGTGATTTCATAACTGCCACTATCTATTACACCATTCTGAAACCACGAATCGGAAACCTTTATATATGTCGAGCTTGATATATACAAAGTTGGACTACCAGAGCCTGCTTCAATTGTAAGATGCCTGAAGCTAAACGTACCCTCGGTTACGTATTCGAGTACCATCTGATACGCAGTTGCGTTATTGACATTAAAGGTATTTGCAAAACCACCGTTGATAAATTTACCATTGAGAATGACAATACCATTCACGCCACCATAATCTGCATTAAGATCCGATATATGTAAACTACCAATAGTTTGACTTTGACTGTTATCGACATACACACTTGCAATATGTCCACATATAGATACACTGTCAATCAAAATACCTTTACCATTTGTACCAATATTAGTCCCACTAACAAATAAACCATATTGTGTATTCGAGCCACAAAAACCTCTAATGTTCTGGAAGGAGTTATCATAGCCAGTATCAGATATCAAGGTTCCTGTTATATAATTATGCAAGTTGTCTTGCAATGTTATATTTTTTAATGTTGATGTTGATGAGGAAAAATAAATCAAAGTTGTCATTGTAACCGAAGGAGATATAAATGAAGGACCTTGCAGACTAATTTGAAATCTTTCATAGGAAGATGGGATAATGATTGGTGTGGAAGGTTGACAAAATGATGGTAGTTTAATCACAAGATTTGTACCGCCATAAGGTGCTGCTGCTATTGCCTCTGATACACCGCAATCAGATGTACCCGGTGCATAAAAACCCGCATCTTCATATTCAGTTCCACTATTATAGACCGGCACATTTGATAATGCACCATTGGCACTAACAGTTACATAATCACCGGTGCTATCTGTTATGTAAGATATAGCTCCACTGCTACTTTCTGTAATAGGATTACCATTAAATGTCAGCCCTATGTTATCAATACCAAGTGTTCCCCATGCAGTAGATAGAGTATAGCCAGAGCCGGACACTGTTTCCGTCGCAGAGAATGTCTGCCCATTAGTAGAATACATATTTTTTCGATACATGGTTGAATCGCCTATCTCATTGTAAAATGTAGTTCCAACTATGGTACCAACGGAGCTTGCATAACTTTGCCCCGGAGGTGGAGCTATAAGTTCCCTGATACCACCATAATTACTCCCTACATTCAGCAAATTATTTGGGTCATACATGTACCAGATACCAGACCCATTTAAGATTAAACTATATGGAATGCTTACACCTTGCACTTGATTCCAGCCGGGCAAAGGCCAATTGGCCCAATTTCCTACAACCGATGTCCATGAGATCGGATCTCCTAGCCATGCGGGAAAACCATAAACAGGATTAGAGCTATTGTTGGGGGTTGTGAACGGGTTTGCTACAAATGATATACTCCCATTACTGCTCATAATTACAGCAGACTGTGTTAAAGTGGTACCTGTCACAGTGCCCCCATAGGAGGCTGTTGTACCGTTGCTTACAACTCCATTAGTACCTGTGATTGTTTGTGAACTTATAGGATTATTTGTATTTGTAATTGTGAAGGCAAGTCCAGTTGCTGTTACATTCCCGCCACTTATAGACAGAGTACTGCATAAATCAAGATTATCTGCATACAAGCAAGGAGAAAACAAAAGATCTACAAACAACCCCAAAATTACATACAACAGTTTTTGTGCGCAAAGCACACTCTTTGACCTTTTCATAGAGCCTCCATTTTTTATTGCCTCTATCATTCAACCCATTAATTAGGTTTAATAATCTAAAAGCCAATTTACTTTTGGAGTTTATTTAAAGTCATCGCTGCTTTCTTGATAGGTACTACTATATGTACAAAATCAAACAACTGTCAAGTTCTTGTAGGACGCACTACACTAGTGACCGTTCTTTTTGGCGGGGCTTTGACGTTCCCCCTGAAAACCAGAGCACTTGCACTTAGAGTCCCCTGTTCTTAAAACATAACAAAAGGAGACAAGAATGGAAAGGAAAAGGTACAGCGAGGAACAAATCATACGGGTCCTTCAGGAAGAGCGTGCCGGGACCAAAGTCATGGATCTGTGCCGCAAACATAGGATGAGCGATGCCATATCAATCGGCAGGGAGCGCGCCATGGGCAAGACTCTCTCGTTGTTCAAGGTTGACATAGAGATTGGAGATTATCGGTACAGCGTATGGGTAACGAACCTCGAAGACGATATCGAGCAGGTATGGAGGAAATGCCGTCCCCGTGCAAACGATGAGAACACCATCAAGGAATTTAAGGAAGATTTTGCTGTGGGTGGATTTTCCATGAAACAGTTTTATGCAACCGAGGCTGCGATGGTTATCAGGGCATTGCTCTACAATCTGTTTCTATTGTTTCATCAGGAGGTATTCGAGAACAAGGAAAAGACACAAAGGCTTTTGACGTTGAGGCACGAATACTTTGTACTGCCCAGTCAGTTGGGCAGCGACGGCAGGAGCAAAGTCCTGCGGATCTCCGCTGTAAAACACAAACTCAGAGCGAAACTGAGATACCTGTTTAACCGTATAAATCAATATGTTCCGGCTGATATGGCCAACTGCAATGCATTTGGGTGAACACGCAGAAATAATAGGAGGTGTGACGGCAGAACCGCATAAATAATGAATCTGAGCAGGCTCGTTTCGGTAAATACTTTGTAGGATTGGTTCTACCGGTGTGCCCTATGCAAATGCATTTTTCGGGTTAATGAAACAGAAAGATGTATATCAACGGAATAGCGGCAACCCCTGCTATTGAAAGTATAAGTCCGATAACGAAACTCAACGGCATATAATCTAACTCAATCTCGTGTATGCCTTTTGGAACAAATACCCCCTGAAACGCATAATCTGTTCTTATGACCTTTGACTTCCTACCGTCAATATAGGCATACCAGCCGGGGAAATACGTGTTGCTTATTACAAGCAGCCCGGGTGAAGCTGTATCAACATGCAGCTTTATATAATTGGGCGTGTACTTATCGAATGAGACATTATTGTCCGGTGGAGCGGCAGCTGCTACAATGCCAGGTATAAATGAGGCATACTTTGCATCTTCTTTGAATATAACGGCTGTTTCGCTTAACCGTGATGCATACTGCCTTACAAGTTCGAAGGCCTCATCGTGTGTATCAGCGATCTTGTAGTCATACACCATGAATGCCCTATTGAATACGTACGGGTTCTCATAGAGTGTAAAACCGTTGTAAAACATAATCGGCCTAAATGCATTAACAGTTATACCCATACCAATGACATAACCCAAGTTATGACTTCCATAATTGGGGATTAAATTCTTAGCCCTTACTATATATTTTATATTCAGGAAGTTAAATACAGCAGGTTCGTATATTAGATCTTGAACGAATCTGTCATACCACTTAATACCTATAGAATCATAATTCCTAATGTCCTCTATATCATAAAACGTATTTATATTGGCTCCCCATGCCTCCACACCATTCTTCATTATTGCTATCGATCTAAAATGACCATGCTCTTGCTTTATTCTATTAATAATTGGATTGGTTGGATAAAAGTATTTATAATCTCCTCCGTAATATACAGTCTTTCCAAGACCTGCTGTCACAAATACCAATATGCCGATAAATATTGCTTTGGTATTATTGCTTTTGAGTCTTACCAGAAAAGCCACCATGACCAATAACGCCAGAATAATAATTACAACTAACTTTACATTCATCAAGGTGTAATATTTGCTATGTATTGTAAGCAAAGCTAACATTAAACCCAATGTAATATATATTGCTATATTGGATGTCCTTGGCTTAATCTCCTGTTTAAAGAGCTTATCAAGATATATAGAACCTACTATGATTAAGCAGAATCCGGAGAAAGCCCATAAATATTCTTTTTCTGCAATGTTAAACAATGGCACAGTTGAAACGATGTTATGAATCAAAGGAACATTAAATGGTAAGATAAAAGTTATGAGTAACAATACGCTTACTGGCTTAACATATTTATTGTTCCAGAATTCGATGATCCCGGAAACACCAAATATGAACATTGGTAAACTGATATAATTAAAGTCAAATTCGAGCCATGTATGAGAATTAATTATGTCTTTACTGAAGAAATTATCTAATGCGGCTATTATAGCATCAAACGAATAAAAAGATGAACTTATAATAGAATTTCTATATAATGATATCGAACTAAAATGCAGATATTCAATAAACGGCAACAATTGAATCGATGATATAATAATGCCGGCAGATATAACTAAACCTGTTTTCCCTATAATAAGATATGCTCTTTTAGTAAATCCGTATTCACTAAATAGCCTTATCAAGAAATACATACCAAGGACAAGGCTCATAAAAAACAATACCTCGGGTTGACCGGCAAATACAGCAATAACAAACGCAAGCATCAATAAAAAATACCATCTAAATTTATCAGAGTGTTTTATTATAAGCTCTATTGCCCATAACCCGAGAAAGAAACAAAACGCTGCTCTTGTAGGGCAAAATTGGAACAGGTTCATAAGTCCCGAATACATAGCAGCTATTGATGCAATAATGGATGCACGGTAATCTATGCCGATTTCCGATAAATAAAGGTATGCAAACAAACCGACAAGAAAAAACTTAAAAAAGTATAAAAGTAACAGTCCCCATTTCCAGTTTAAGAGATATACGAATATATTAAGCGGGTAAAAAAAGTCCTGACTGTATATTTGCTATATGAGGCACACCGCAGCCCTGATACGGGTTCCACAGAGGCAATTCATGATGTTTTAAAGATTCTTTGTTAAAATGCAACCATGGTATAAATTGATGAATTGGATCATATGTACTTCCTTTTAATTGCGGCGATGGTTTATTGTTTATATTAAAAAAGGGGTTAACACGCAGTTCGTTTACCGGTGCAATAATTCCATCTTTTGATATAATAGGAAAGAAAGCAATTATAAATGTAAGGGCAAAGATGGTGCATGCTAAAAAAAGTTTGTGTTTATTCCCCATTCTTCATGCATATCTAAATCCTATAATTTATCAAGTATTTTATCTGCTTTGCCAAACACATAATTCCGAAAAATTTTATAAGGAGGTGTACATTCAACAGCCTCTTTAATCGGAGGTTTACCGCTTTCCAAGCTGAGCAGCCTGTGTAAGCCAGTGTATAATGTCTGCATAAGGAAGAAATCTGCTTGAAAAAGGCTTAAAAAACTATCATAATAATAAAATGCAAAAAAGAAACTATTTCCGTATGAGTATGGATTCCAAGGATTTTGTCCAAAAAACAGCCATTAGGGGAATATAAGATGGGAAAATCATTCTGGGATAACAAGACAGTAATTGTTACAGGCGGCGGTGGATTTGTGGGTGGCTATGTTGTGGACATGCTGAAAAGGTTAGATACAAAGAAGATAATTGTCCCAAGGAGTACGGATTACGACTTAAGGGATGAATCGGCTGTAAAAAAACTGCTTAAGCAGAGTAATACTGATATTATAATTCATCTTGCGGCAGCTGTAGGCGGGATAGGTGCCAACAGAAAGTATCCGGGTAAGTTTTTCTATGATAACCTGACGATGGGTGTACATCTGATGGAGCAGGCAAGGCTTCACAGTGTGGAAAAATTTGTAGCAATAGGTACTGTATGCGCGTATCCAAAGTTTACGCCTGTACCCTTTAAAGAGGAAGATCTGTGGAACGGCTATCCGGAGGAGACCAATGCTCCGTACGGGCTTGCTAAAAAGATGTTACTTGTACAATCCCAGGCTTACAGGCAGCAGTATGAATTTAATTCCATCTTTCTTTTGCCAGTTAATCTGTATGGACCTGGTGACAATTTTGATCCATCAAGCTCCCATGTTATACCTGCACTGATAAAAAAATGCGTTGATGCCATTGTGAATAAGGAAGATAAGATTGTTGTATGGGGTACGGGCAGGGCATCAAGGGAATTTATGTATGTTGAAGACTGTGCAAGAGGGATTATAATGGCAGCGGAGCGATACAACAAGCCTGATCCGGTGAACATTGGTTCTGGTATGGAAATTAAAATAAAGGAACTTGTAAAGTTGATAGCAAGGTATACGGGATTTAAAGGAAAGATAACATGGGATACATCGAAACCCGATGGCCAGCCAAGGAGAAGTCTTGATACATCAAAGGCATATAATGAGTTTGGTTTCATGGTTAAAACAAACTTTGAAGATGGACTCAGGGACACAATCGAGTGGTACATGAAAAAAAGAGACATAAAATTCTGATCAAATGAAGGCAGCATGCAAAACTTAAGCTTGACATTATCATAAAAGATGTCTTTTCATAGTTATAGCTCGCGGCTTTATAAATATTGATAATAGCTTGGAAAAATTCAATAGCGTGGTTGTTCTTCAGCTATTTTTAATAAACTTTTTGTATAAAGATGGGAATATAATGGCAAGGGTATTGGCTATAGGCGGTGCAGGCTTTATCGGTTCACATATTGTAAGGTTGCTGCTTGGACAGGGTCATGAAGTAACTGTTGTAGATAATTTCTCAAGATACGGTTACATAGCCTATGATTTCTACACACATCCCCGGTTTAAACTTATAAATAAAGATATCAGAGATGTATCCCCGGATGTTTTTAGCGGTTTTGATCACATTCTGTGCCTTGCTGCTCATGTGGGTGGTGTAAGATACCTAAATATGAACCCATACAGCATACTCAGGGATAACACGGATATATTGATGCATGCCATTGATTCAACCATCTCATCCTCACCATCCGCGGTGTTTTATTTCTTTTCTTCCTCTATGGTATATGAACGGACGATTAATGTGGAGGAAAATAGAGAAGAGCAAAGGATGCCGTCAACAAGTTATGGTATGCAGAAGCTATATGGAGAGCATTTGGTAAAGTATGCCTCTTCACAACAAGGGCTAAACTATATAATAATCAGACCATTTAATGCGGTCGGAGCAGGCGAAATTGTCGAGCAGAGTATAGAGGGCAGGGTGATTTACGGTATGTCTCATGTTATACCGGATTTCGTTCATAGGGCATTGATAAAGCAATCTCCTTTTGAGATACTCGGAGACGGAAGCCAGGTTAGGATATTCACGCATGTCGATGATATTGCTGCTGCTGTAGCAATTATGATTGAGAAGGGAATAAAAAACGATGATTTTGATATATGCGGCAGGGAGCGTTTGACTATGAGGGAGCTTGCTAAAAGGGTATGGACACGGGTGTACAAGGATATACCTTTCCCAGGGCTTAAGCACCTTACCAAACCCAATGGAGATGTCAGTTATATGTATGGAAGCTATGCGAAAGCAAGGGATAGATTGGGATGGGAGCCGGCGCATGGGATTGATGATATGATAGATGATACCATCGGATTTATAAAAGGGCATTTAATGATTTGATATGCCGCGGCGGTGGTACGAAATATTATCGGGTAAGGATTACGATAAGCGATTAAATTATATTAATCTTTTTTTACTACTCCTGCCGGTATTTCTTGCGTTTTTTTATGTCTTTTTATTCGGCGTAAATGGCGTGTTCGGGGATCAGTGGAACATCGTTTATCTTTTCCAGAAGGTCTTTTCCGGTACTATAACCGTCTCTGAGCTCTTTGCACAGCACAACGAGCACAGGATATTTTTCCCTTTAATATTTATGCTTCTGCTGGGCGTGATTACACATTACAATAACATCGTTGAGATGTACAGCATTGTTGTGTTTCTTTCGTTAAGCTGGATTATACTATTGTCAGGTATTAAAGAGCTATTCAATAACAAGCTGATAAGGGTTACAGCAATCTGTATACCTGTTACATTCCTCATCTTTACATGGAGGCAATGCACAAATATGCTGGCAGGATTTCAGATTACATATGCCTTTGCCCATACATTTAGTCTTCTCTCTTTATACCTTGTTTATAGGTTTATAAGATCAGATAAACGCGGCATGAGGGTTACATATCTTATCCTTTCAATGGCCGGTGCGGTAATTGCGTCTTTCTCATCTGCTATGGGGTTGGTTGTATGGATAGCCGGCTTATCCATGCTTGCAGCGGGTACACCGGAACATCGCAGGAAAATAGGATGGCCTACAGCGGTATGGATTGCTGCCGGAGCATTGTCCTGGCTCTTATACTTTATTAATTATCATAGCCCTACAGTATCTGCAAGATTTGGCGGGGTTTTTAATTTTATAGATATGCCATTTAAGGCTGCCTTATACTTCTTTACACTATGCGGCGGATGGTTTACGTGGAACACATTATTATCTATGATCGCCGGGATAGTAATCTTGGCATTGTTTTTTCTAAGTTTATTTTTTGTGTATGGAACCGGCAGGGTCAAAGAAAACCTGTTCTGGATAGGCACGGGCTTATTCTCCCTGTTCACAATGGCTGCAATAACAGCAGGCAGATATAATGAAGGGAACACTCAAGCATTGAGTTCAAGATATGTAACCTTTTCAGTGCTTATGGTTATAGCGGTATATGTAATGCTTGCTGACTTATCAGTACATAAGCAAAATAAACAGTCAAAATACATGGTACTGCTTGTACTGTTTATGATCATAACGAGCATACCGGTGTCATTTTTTTATGGCTCTCTTGTTGGTAAGAAGGATATGCTCCAGAGAGAGAAAGATGCCTGCATCCTGTATAACTACAGGTCCAGCGATGACAGATCGCTTCTGGAACTGTATCCTTTAGCGCACGCAGTAAAACATTGGGCCGGTATACTGCAAAGGCTGGACTATAATGTATTCTATTATAACCCTGTCTACACGTACAATTGTGATAAGATGAGCATTAAGGAATAGCCATTATGCAAAAAGAGCTCTCCATTATTGTCCCGGTTTACAATGAAGCAGATAATATAGAGGCTATGCTTAATGATCTTCAGCAAAAAATAAAACGGACAACCTTTGAATTGATTATAGTGTATGATTTTGATCAAGACAATACTATTCCGGTAATTAATAGTATAAAGCACAGTTACACATTTGAGATAAAGGTTTTTAAGAATATTTATGGCCATGGTGTACTAAACGCTTTAAAAACTGGTTTTACACTTTATTCGGCTGATACTTTAGTTGTTATGATGTCAGATAGGTCTGATGATGCATCTGTCGTGGATCGCATGTATGATCTGGTAAAAGAGGGTTACGCTCTGGTGTGCGGCTCAAGGTATATGAAGGGAGGGAAACATACTGGAGGTGGGTTGATAAAGGGATTGCTTTCCAGGTTTGCAGGGCTTTCACTTTATTATCTGTCAAAGGTGCCTGTTCATGATATAACAAATAACTTCAAGATGTACACCAGGGTGTTGCTTGATAAAATAAAGATAGAAAGCAATGGTGGTTTTGAGATCGGTACTGAACTTACGATAAAGACTTATCTAATGGGCTTTAAAATTGCAGAGGTGCCGGATATATGGATAGAAAGGAGAAAGAAGGGACAATCAAGGTTTAAGATGTTTAAATGGATGCCAGGCTATATTAAATGGTATTTTTATGCACTAAGCAGAAGAATAAAATGATCGAATTCTTCTAAAATGACCTTCCCCGTTCTTTTTTTGTTAAGTGTTTTTAGCCGCTTGACATCCGGTGATTTATATAATTAAATCTTACACTCAAAAATGCTGGAATTCTTACAAGTAAAATTTACAGAGCTTTTTGATAGATTATCAAAAAGAGGTTTACTCTCCGAAAAGGATATCGATGAAACCTTAAGAGAGATCAGGATTACTTTGCTTGAAGCTGATGTGCATTACAAAGTCGTCAAAGAGTTGCTTGATACCGTAAAACAAAAGGCAATGTCGGAAGAGCTGTCGAAAAGTATTGATCCGTCGAAATATCTTTTAAAAGTCCTGAAGGAAGAGTTTATAAATGTCATGGGCGTATCAAGACCTCTTAAGATAGCCCATTCTGGCGATGTTTTAATGCTGGTTGGTTTGCAGGGTGCCGGTAAAACTACTACAGCTATAAAGCTTGCAAAGTACATAAGGGAGAAAAAGGGTTTAAATCCTTATCTTGTATCTATAGATTTTAAGAGACCTGCTGCTCAGGAACAGCTTGTTACGCTTGCGAAAGCAAACGGTTTCCCGGTAAGCGAAGATATTGCCGTTAAGGGTATTGAGGGTTTAAGGGAACTCAGGTTAATCGCGGCAAGAAACGGAGCCGATTGTATCATTGTTGATACAGCGGGAAGACTGCACATAGATCAGGATTTGATGAATGAGTTGAGGCACGCAAAGGACATTCTAAACCCCGTGGAAACGCTCTTTGTTGTTGATTCAATGACAGGGCACGATATACTTAAGATCTCCGAAGGATTTATGAATGCCGTTGGCTATGACGGCGCTATTTTTACAAAATTTGAAGGGGATGCCAGGGGCGGAGCTGTAATATCATTTAAAAAAGTAATAGAT
The DNA here is from genome assembly GCA_023382265.1 of Deltaproteobacteria bacterium. NCBI lineage: Bacteria > Pseudomonadati > Myxococcota > Myxococcia > Deltaproteobacteria bacterium. Next base: position 108,836 of record JAMCPX010000056.1, read on the forward strand.
AAGCCTATACTGTTTATAGGTACGGGTGAGGCTGTACAATCCCTCGAGCCGTTTGATCCTCAGAGGATCGTTTCAAAGATGATAGGTTCCGGTGATATTGAAGGCTTGATGGAAAAGGTATCTGAGACGGTTGATGAGAATGAAATCAAGGAACTTGCCGCCGTGGGTAAAGATAAATTCACTTTTTATGATTTTATGAAGCAGCTAAAGATGATAAAAAAACTTGGTTCTTTAGACTCGATCTTTAATATGCTTCCAGGTTTCGGAAAATTAAAAAAGGGTGTAAAACCTGGAAATATAGAAGATGATCTTAAAAAGTATGAGGTTATAATCAGCTCAATGACAAATAAGGAAAGAAGCCATCCTGAGATAATAAATGGTAAAAGGAGGCTGCGTATAGCCCAGGGAAGCGGAACAAAGGTGGAAGAAGTAAACAGACTTTTAAAGGCTTTTTTTGAATCACAACGAATGATGGACATTGTTAAAAAAAGTGGTATAAGAAGCCTAAACAAATATTTACATTGATGGAGGAACATAATGTCGGTAGCTATAAGATTAAAAAGGATTGGCAGAAACCATATTAAGGATTATAGAATAGTTGTGGAAGATTCAAATTATACGGGCGGCGGAAGAACCTTGACTGTAGTCGGCTCTTTTAATCCTGATAAGAAGCCATACAAGTTGAACTTGGATATGGATTTAATAAAAGAATGGGTCAAGAAAGGTGCCAGCTTGTCACCGAGAGTAAAAAGTCTATTAAAGGCTCAACAGATCAAAATATGATTTTTTTGTTGGGAGGTGTACGGTGAAGGAATTGGAGGAATTGATAGGGGCTATTACAACATATATCGTGGATAAGCAGGAAGAGGTTCAAATAAAGACGGTAGAAGGAGAGCAGACATACATAATAGAATTGAAGGTAGCAAAGGATGATACCGGTAAAATTATAGGCAAAGATGGCAGGACCGTCACGGCTATAAGAACCTTACTCAATGCTATCGGTAATAAAATTAAGAAAAAAATTGTGCTTGAAATAGTAGAGTAGAGATTCTTTAATTCTATTAGTTCCTTCAAAATTCTCAGCTTTGGTTTATGATTAAATTTAAGATCTTAACTATTTTCCCGAGATATTTTATATCTCCGTTTATGGAAGGCTTATTAAAACGTGCAATAGATAATAGGATCATTATGCTTGAAACAATTGATATAAGAGGCTTTACAAAAGACAAACATAAAACAGTTGACGATACTCCTTATGGAGGCGGTGCAGGCATGGTAATGAAGCCCGACCCTATTGTATCTGCATTGGAATATGCTTCCGATGAAAAAGGATACAGCATTATAGTTTTTTCACCGAAGGGCAAAAAATTTGATCAGATCGCGGCAAAAAGGTTTGCCCTGCATGATAAATTTATACTTGTATGCGGCAGATACGAAGGCATTGATGAGAGGGTTATGGAGTTTTATTCTGATGAAGAGATATCCATCGGCGATTATGTTCTTAATGGCGGAGAGGTCTCGGCCCTTGTTTTTATTGAAACGGTGGCAAGATTGACGCCAGGTTTTCTTGGGAATGATCAGTCTGTTGTTGATGAATCATTTGAGAACAATCTGCTCGAGTATCCTCAGTATACCAGGCCAAGGGATTTCAGGGGACACACTGTCCCGGACGTGCTTTTTTCGGGTAATCATGAGTTAATTAGAGAATGGAGATTAAAGCAATCCATGAATCTTGTAAAGGAACGCAGGAGTGATCTGTTAGAACTTGCAAAAAACAATGAACAGGCTTTAGATGGTGTTAAGAAAAAAAATAATGGAGGAAACAATGGATAGACTTAAGTTTTTAGAAAATGAGATATACAACGGTGAAAAAAAAATAATAGATTTTAAAGCTGGTGATACGATCAAGGTGTACACAAAATTTAAAGAGGGCGATAAAGCAAGGATTCAACAATTTGAGGGCGTTGTTATCGGCATAAGAGGCTGCGGCATAAATACCAATCTCACGGTTAGAAAAACATCATACGGGGTTGGTGTTGAACGCATATTCCCTCTCTACTCCCCTTCTATAGAAAAGATAGAGATCGTTCAGAAAACGAAAGTGAGAAGAGCGAAATTATATTATTTAAGAGGTTTGAGTACAAAATCGAGCAGGTTACAAAGAGAGCAGAAGTTACAGTCACAGGATACGGATACTACTGTAAAGGAATCAAATGATAATCCATCATGATCATTAAAGAATTCGTACTTCAGGGAATAAAAAAATTTAAAGAACCGATAAAGTTTCAGTTGCATAACGGATTTAATGTATTCTGGGGTAATAACGAAAAGGGTAAAACTACGATAGCGGACGCCCTCTTTTTAATCCTGACATGTACTTCTGATAACGAAAGAAGATTAAAACTAAAAAGTTATGATTCTGCGGATTCAAGACTCGGTATTATATTTGCGGAAGGTCCCGATACGTACAGAATGCTTATGGACATTGTGTCTGGAGCAATGCTGTTGTCAAAGTATAATCGGAATACAGAAAAGTATGATGCAATTTCAAAGGATGAAAGAGATATAAAGGACTTTTTTAAAAGGGAAATGCTGTTTAAACCGCTTGATGAGTACAACTCATTATTCCATGTAAACCCGTATACACTTTTAAACCCTTATACAACGGATGATGCATTAGCTCCAGCCGCTGCGACTGATCCCGTACGATATGATTCCTTTACACTGAATGATATCGGCAAAAGCGGTTCAGAACAGTTGGGTGATTTTGAGCCTACCTCTTACTCGGAAACACAGACGATGCAGCAGAATAACATGTCTAAAGAAGAGATACTGTCGCAAATTAAAAAACTTGAAGCTGAGCTTTCATCGGCATCAAATATTTCTGCTAATGAAGACAGGATACAACAATTCGAATCACAGCTTTCGGATGTGCAGGAAAAGTTAAAGGCAATCAAATCCGCTGAAGCAGAATTGCGTTCTATGGAAAGGGGTATAGAAGAAAACAAAAAGTTCGCGGAACTTCCGGAGGACATAGGACAGAAGATAGAGGATTATATCCAGCTTGAAAATAAAGTAAAAAAAGATATCGGCAATATTGACAGGCAAAAAAACCAGTATACAGCAATGAACGTAACAATGCAGCCCTTTTATAAGGGGAAGCTGTTTATAGCAGGAGGTGCTGTCGTTGGTTTATTTGTTTTAACGCCGGTTATACTATCATTCGTACTTGATGCATCATGGACTGGGTATTTGTCCATCGGTATTTTTGCGGGATTTGTCATGATGGGTTATGCTCTGTGGAATGATTCTGTAAAAAGATCCGTGGTAAACATGGAAAAAGATAGGCTGAGTGAGCTTGAAAAACGATTACAGGAATTAAATAAAAAATATGAGATAGAGAGCTCTGTAATAAAAAGTATTGTAAAATCACTTAATCTTGAATCGGTAACGGCATTAAAGGAAAATATAAAATCATACAAAGCCGTATTGGTTCAGTATAAGCGGGTAAAAGAAAAATACGACAACATGCTTTCAGAGTATAGTGAAGCATCTTTACAATCGCAGGAAGAAAAAATAAAGTCTGAAATATCATCTATACAGGAGCAGGTCAGAATATCGGGCGGTGCAGGTATCGATCCCTATGCGATCTCACAGCAGATCAATGATTTGAAAGCAGGGTTGGCCTCTTTTGAGGGCAGTCCATCTCAGAAAAAGGAAAGGGTTATCTTTGAAGAAAAACCTGTAAAACCTCCTGATAGGGCAGTAAAAACGAGTATGCCTTTATACATAAAAAATATAGAGATTATATCCCAATTAACGGATGAACCACCGGAGAGAATTACGGCCATTGCGGTATCAAAAGCAAGCTCATATTTGAATAAACTGACGAATAATTATTTTCAGGAAATAGCTTTTAAAGAGGGTAAAATGATATCTGTTGACAATAAAGGCAGGGAGATAGATTTTGAGCAGTTGTCTGATTCTTCAAAGTTAAAAGCCTTGTTTGCCGTATTTTTATCAATCACGGATATCGCAGCTGACAAATGGCAGTGGCCTGTTATTATGGATGAACCTTTTATGTTGTTTGATGATAACAATAGATCAACGATTTATGATATCTTAAAATCCTTTTCAAAGCAAACGCAGTTAATGCTTTTCACGTCGGATAATAAAGCCAAACCGATGGCGGACAACTTCATATCTCTTTGATTATTTTAATCAATAAATCGTATTATGGTCAATATAAATGTTTATGCATGGTGCATGAGATTCATTTGTTTTTTTAAAAAAGTTTTTTTATTATACTTTAATTGACAATACGGTATAGTTAATTTATGAAATTATAATTTAAAGGAGGAAACATTGAATATAAATACAATTGCGTATGCAGCAGTACAGACCGCAGGTCAACCGGGGGGTACAGGATCACTTGTTAGTATGTTGTTACCCATAGTGATAATCTTTCTTGTGTTCTATTTGTTACTGATAAGGCCGCAGAGCAAAAAACTAAAAAAGCATCAAGAATTCCTATCCAATCTTAAAAAGGGAGATGATGTAATAACAGCAAGTGGCATTTATGGCAGAATAACCGGTATTGCAGATAATGCAATTACGATTGAAATATCGGAAGGCGTGAAGATAAAGGTTGAGAAATCATACATTGCCGGCTATGCGGCTACAACCTCTGCTACTGCTATTGATAAAAATAAAACGGGCAACACCGGTTCCTAATAGAACTATAAAATAGCAGTTTTAAAGGAGATAATATGCGAAGGAATATAACATGGAGATTAATACTTATAGGTGTTCTGACGGTAATTTCTATATTTATTGTAACTCCATCGTTTGTAAATAATTTGCCAGGCTGGTGGAAAAATCTGTTTCCATCCACAAAACTTAATCTCGGACTGGATTTGAAAGGCGGGACGTATCTTGTATTTGGAGTAGATATTAACAAGGCAATAAAAGATGACCTCACAAGAAAGACAAGGGAATTACAAGCCGAGTTTACTCAACAAAAAATTGCGGTGCAATCTATATCGGTTACAACTACAGGCAATATAAACTTAGCGCTCTCGAGTCCTTCTGATAGAGACAAATTGTACACCATACTCAAGGATGATTTCCAGGATCTTAGGATTACAGAAGAACAACCCCCGTCATTTGTGCTTTCACTTACTGCCTCTGAGATAAATTATATGAAAAACAATATACTCACCCAGGCTGTAGAAAACATAAGAAACAGGGTTGATCAGTTCGGGGTTACAGAACCGATAATACACCCGCAGGGCACAAACCAGATTGTGGTTGAGTTGCCCGGGATAAAAAACCCTCAAAGGGCTATAGATATAATAGGTAAAACAGCCCAATTAGAGTTTATTCTTGTTGATGAACAGCCTGCCTTTTTAGCTGATATTATAAAGAACACCAAACCACTGCCTGACGGCATATATGCAGGCTCAAACACGGTTTCACTTCCGGATGGTGAAACGGTGCAGAGTCCTTATCTATGGGCATACAGCAAGGGTCAGCTTGAATCCTTTCTTCAGGGCAAAGTGCCAGATAAATATATGATAGGTTATTCCGTTATAAAGGATAAAAATACAAACAGCACTACGTATCAAACCGATGTTCTTGAAAAAAATGTCAATTTGACAGGCGATATGCTTTCCGATGCAAGAATGCAAATAGGAGGAGAGTATAACCAGCCTTATGTGAGTATAAGGTTTAATGCAAGAGGTGCAAAACTATTTGATCAACTTACCGGAGCGCATGTAGGTGAAAGGCTTGCAATAGTGCTTGATAATATTGTTTATTCTGCACCTGTTATAAGGGAAAGAATAAGCGGCGGTAACGCTCAGATATCCGGTAATTTTACAGAAAACGAAGCAAAGGATCTCGCAATTGTTCTTAGAGCAGGTGCCCTGCCAGCCCCTGTTAAAGTCCTTATGAAGAACGTTGTTGGACCAACCCTCGGTTCTGATTCTATAAAAGAAGGTATGACTGCGGCGATCATCGGCGGCATTATGGTAATAGCTTTTATGCTCGTATACTACACGATTGCGGGAATAATTGCCGATATCGGACTTGTATTAAATGTGATGATGCTTCTCGCCATCCTCGCTATGTTTGGTGCAACACTTACGCTGCCAGGTATAGCGGGTATTATTCTTTCTATCGGAATGGCGGTTGATACGAATGTGCTTAACTTTGAAAGGACCAGGGAAGAGCTGAAAATCGGCAAACCCGTTAAAACAGCCGTTGACGCAGGTTATGATAAGGCTTTTTATACGATCATAGACTCGCACATTACAACCCTTATAACAGCTATTGTGTTGTACATCTTTGGAACCGGTCCGATAAAAGGCTTTGCGGTAACACTAAGTATTGGTGTTACTCTTAACCTTTTCACAGGCCTTTTTGCAACCCGTGCGATGTTTGATTACCTTAACTCAAAGGTAAGACTCACAAGATTGAAATTCTTTGAAATTATTAAAAACACGAAGATCAATTTCATGGGTGCGAGGCGGTATACGTATATTATTTCCGGGATACTCGTTGCGGTAGGTATTATAGGTTCTATCCAGATAGCAAGAGGTAAAGCTAATATAGGGATCGATTTTGGAGGAGGAACGTCTGTTCAGGTTATATTTGAAAAACCCATCAAAATCTCGGATGTAAGAACTGCACTTGAACATGACAACATCCCTTCCCCGGAGATACAGGAGCTTCCAAAACTTAATGAATTTTTGATCAGCATTAAAAAAACAACACAGGTTAAGACGGATGTATCCGATCAAGTTATAAATGCTTTAAAATCAGCGTTCAATTCCAATAATTTTACGGTTGAAGGGATAACCGAAATAGGACCTGTTGTCGGCAAAAACATGCAGAGGAATGCTTTATGGGCCATAATATTCTCCCTCATTGCAATTGTTATATACATTGCATGGAGGTTTGAATTTAAGTTTGGAGTTGCTGCAACTATTGCCACTGCTCATGATGTGCTTGTAGTAATAGGAGTCTTCTATATATTGGATAAAGAGATAACTCTATTGTTTGTAACAGCACTTCTTACTTTGGCAGGTTATTCATTGACAGACACTGTCGTTGTGTTTGATAGAATAAGGGAAAGATTAAGAACCAGAAAGAATGAAACCAATCTGGAGGTATTTAATAGAAGTGTGAATGAGGTTTTAAGCAGGACTATTATAACATCTCTAACAGTTTTTATTGTTGTTTTCGCCATGTACATACTTGGCGGTTCTGTGCTCCATGATTTTGCCCTTGCGATGCTTATAGGCGTTGTAGTTGGAACCTATTCTTCTGTTTTTATAGCAAGTGCGGTAGTTATTGACTGGGTAGGTGAAAAAGGAAAGGTATTCCAAAGAAAACGATAATGACAAAACAATGGAAAAGAAAAAATATAATACAACAAAATGAAGTTACGAAATTATCAAAGAAGATCAGTATCTCCGAGATACTTGCAGCGATACTAATAAATAGAGGGATAATATCTGAAGACAGGGCTATAAGATTTTTATATCCTGCTTTAAAAGACATGCCGTCACCCTTTCTGATCAATGGTATGGAGAAGGCTGTAGAAAGGATCATAATCGCAATAAAGAGACGGGAAAAGATTATGCTCTATGGAGATTATGATGCTGACGGCATATCTGCTACATCACTTACGTATCTTTATCTTAAATCTACAGGCGCAATTGTTAGTACACACATACCGCATAGGCTTAAGGAGGGCTATGGACTAAATATTGAAGCGGTGAAGGAATTTAGAGTCAATGGCTATACACTTATTATAACACTGGATTGCGGTATATCCAATAATGAAGCAATAGGTTTTGCAAAAAAAAATAACATAGATACAATAATTGCTGATCATCACGAGATTCCGGATTCCCTGCCTCCTGCTTATGCAATACTTGATCCTAAGAATGATGATGTGGATGATTTCAAGATGCTTGCAGGGGTCGGTGTTGCATTCAATCTTATTATGGCACTTAGAAACGTTATGAAGCATGAGGGCTTTTTTAGCGATATGTGGATGCCTAATTTAAAGGACTACATGGATCTTGCCGCACTTGGTACTATAGCTGACATGGTACCTTTTACAGGAGAAAATAGGATCATAGTAAGTATCGGTACAAAGGTATTTAACAATTCCACAAGGTTGGGCATACAGGCGTTGAAGGATGTTTCCTCTCTATCGGGAGATACGGTATCAACATCACATGTAAGCTTTAGGATAGCACCGAGGATAAATGCAGCCGGAAGACTTGACGACCCGAATCTTGGTGTAGAATTGCTAACAACGGACGATCCCGTACTTGCAAAAAAACTTGCCAAAATGCTTGATAAAATGAACACGGAAAGGCACTCGATAGAACAAAAAATATTGAGAAACACTATAGAACTTATAAATCTTGATCCATCAAACATGGATAGCAGAGGCATTGTGCTTGCCTCTGAAGAATGGCATCCCGGTGTTATCGGAGTAGTTGCATCGAAACTCGTAGAGCTGTACTATAAACCAACCATCCTGATTTCTCTTAATAATGATATCGGTAAAGGCTCTGCAAGGAGTATAGAATCTATTCACATGTACGAAACATTAAAAAGCCTGAGCAACTATCTTGTTAGTTTTGGCGGACACAAATTTGCAGCGGGACTCGTTATAAAACATGATATGTTTGATATGTTCAAAGCCAATTTTTTTCAACTGCTTGATAGCACTTTAACGGATGAAATGCTTACACCCGTTATTTATATAGATCAGGTACTGAAATTTAAAGATATTACTAAAAATATCATAAAAGAGCTTGAACTTTTAATGCCTTTTGGTCCTGGTAATTCAGAACCCATTTTTGTTTCTAATAATATAAAGATATCCGATCCAAGAGTAATGAGAAATAATACAATCAAATTTAAGGCAATTCAGGATGATACGTCATTTGATGTGATTTCCTATGGTTCAAAAGAGCATATCGATAATTTGCCAAGGCATGCTAACATCGCTTATACTCTCAGGAACAATGTGTTTAATGGTTATGATAGTATAATACTTAACCTAAAGGACATGAGAGTAGTACAGAATTGACATATTATAAAATAAATTATACCATGATATAATAAAAAGAGAGGTAAAGGTATGGCAAGAGTAACAGTTGAAGATTCACTTAAGATTACGAATAACAGGTTTATACTTGTGCAGATGGTTATAAAGCGGGTAAAACAGCTTGTAAAGGAAGCGCAGCCTTTAATTGATAACAAGGATGATAATAAATCTATAGTTCTGGCTCTAAGGGAAATTGCTGCCGGTAAAATCCCGTATACGGTCATTCCTTACGATAAGAAAAAATAACATTTCCTCCATGATCCCTGTATTAGATGATCCGCTTAAATGAAATACAAGAGAAGATTTTATCATATAATCCAGGGGCAGATCTTGATTTAATAAACAAAGCTTACGTTTTTTCTGCCAAGGTTCACAATGGCCAGTCAAGGGTTTCCGGTGAACCTTATCTTGTACATCCGCTTGAAGTTGCATGGATCCTCGCACTTTTAAAAATGGACATACCGACGATTGTTGCCGGTCTGCTTCATGATACTGTAGAGGATACACGTACAAAAATCGAGGAGATTTCAGAACTCTTCGGTAAAGAGGTAGCATCCCTTGTAGAGGGCGTTACCAAGATAAGCAATATTACCTTTAACACCGATGTTGCAAAACAGGGCGAAAACTTCAGAAAGATGCTGCTTGCAATGGCAAAAGACATCAGAGTGATCATAATAAAACTTGCAGACAGACTGAATAACATGAGAACGTTAGAGTATCTTTCTGAAGATAAAAGGGAGAGGATTGCAAAGGAAACCCTTGAGATATATGCACCAATAGCCCATAGATTTGGTATATACTGGTTAAAATCGGAGCTTGAAGATCTTGCGTTTAGATTTACCAAGCCTGAACTCTATTACAAGCTATCAAAGATGATTGCAAAATCCCGTAAAGAACGTGAAAAGTATGTTGAAGAAGTAGAGCATATCATAAAAAACACACTTGAGCATGAAGGCATGCATGTAGAAGTTAACGGCAGGCCCAAGCACCTTTACGGCATTTACCAGAAGATGGATAAGCATAATCTGAGTTTTGAGCAGGTTTACGATATCACGGCATTCAGGGTCATTGTTGATACCCAGAAAGACTGCTATCAGGCACTCGGTATTATACATACGGCATGGCGCCCTGTTCCCGGCAGGTTTAAAGATTACATAGCAATGCCAAAGGCTAATATGTACCAGTCATTACACACAACTGTTATAGGTCCAAAGGGAGAAAGGATAGAGATTCAGATTCGGACAAAAGATATGCATCAGGTTGCAGAAGAAGGTATTGCGGCCCACTGGAAATACAAAGAAGGCAAGTTAATTGACACAAAGGAAGATGTCGCTTTCCGGTGGGTTAAACATCTTATGGAATGGCAGCAGGAATTAAACGATCCCGAATCATTCATGCAGTTTGTAAAAGTTGATCTGTTTCCTAATGAGGTTTATGTCTTTACGCCGAAGGGTGATGTAATAGAACTGCCGTTAGGCTCTACGCCTCTCGATTTTGCTTATGCCATACACACAGATGTCGGCAGTCATTGTGCAAGCGCAAAGGTAAACGGAAAGATCGTGCCGCTGAAGTATCAATTGAAAAACGGTGATACCGTTGAAGTTGTAAGATCCCCTACAGCACACCCGACGGAGGATTGGCTAAGAATGGCAGTCAGCCCTAAAACAAAAGCCAAGATCAGGCAATGGTTAAGTAAAGCAGAAAGGGATAAAAGTAAACACATAGGCAAAGAGGTACTTGAAGCTGAGTTTACCAAGTTTAACCTCAACCTTTCAAAATTCATTAATTCAAATGAATTTAATAAGTATATCGAAAAAACGAATTTGAAAAATCTTGATAATCTCTATTCACAGATCGGCTATGGAAAACTTTCTCCTTTGCAGATCATCAAGCATTTAATACCGGTTGAAAAGCTTACTGAAGAAAAGCCCAAAGATAGCCCAATAGCAAAATTGTTTAAGCTTGCAGCAAGAAAATCATCGACAGCGGTTAAAATAAAGGGACTTGATGATATCCTTGTAAGGTTTGCACATTGTTGTAATCCAATCGTGGGTGACCCTATAGTAGGATTTATAACAATGGGCAGAGGTATTACAATTCATACAGCATACTGCCCTAAAATACTTGAGCTTGATCCGGAAAGAAAGATTGAAGCAAAATGGGATGTAGACACCGACATTCTAAGGCCTGTTAAGATTATGATAACAGCGGTGGATAAGCAGGGACTGCTCGCAAACATCACCAATTCAATAGCCTCGTTTGGAATCAACATCATAAGGGCATCCGTATCACCAAATAAGGACCAAAAAGCCATGCTTATGTTTGAGTTGGCTGTAAAAGATACCCATCAATTAAGGGATATCATAAATAACATCTCAAAGATAAATGATGTTATAAGCGTAGAAAGAATGGCAGGGATTGAGGATTCATGAAGACAATAATCACAACTGATAAATTACCTTTGCCGCAGGGACATTACTCGCAGATGATTATTGCAGGCGGATTTTTATTTTTATCAGGCCAGATTGCAATTGATCCATTAACAAGCAATCTCATAGAGGGAGATGTAAACATACAAACGGAGTTTATACTAAATGCGATCAAATCTGTAATGAATGAGCAAGGGCTCGGGCTCAAAAATATCATAAAAATTTCAGCATACCTTGTTGAGGCTGACGATTTCCAGTCGTTTAACGAGGTCTACTCAAAACACTTTTTGAATGAAGAACCGGTCAGAACAACCGTATTTGTTAATGCCTTACCCAAGGGTGCTAAAGTAGAACTCGATGTAGTTGCTGTTGTTTAACAAAAATTTTCAAGATAAATATTGGCATTACCCGATGACTTTCTGAATCGAAGAGGTGATATTATGGAAATAACTATTGAAAACACGATTGTGTCCATTGTTAAGGGTGATATTACTCTTGAGCGGACGGATGCGATTGTAAATGCTGCAAACTCAAGGCTTGCGGGAGGCGGCGGGGTGGACGGGGCAATACACAGAGCGGGTGGCCCAAAGATAATGGAGGAATGCAGGAAGCTCAATGGCTGTCCTACAGGCAGTGCAGTCATCACAACCGGCGGAAATCTCAAAGCACGGTGCGTGATCCATGCGGTAGGGCCGATATATAACGGGGGTCAGCACGGAGAGGACAAACTCCTATCGGGCGCCTACAAAACGAGCCTTGAACTGGCAGTAAACAATGACATTAAAAGTATTGCCTTTCCTTCCATCAGCACAGGAGTATACGGTTATCCAATTGATAAGGCATCAGAGATCGCCGTAAAAACGGTTGTTGATTTTATTGAAACAAATAAAGGGTTGTCACTTGTCAGGTTCGTACTTTTCTCAAATAATGATCTTAAGGTATATGAGGAAGCACTGGAAAGATTAACCGCCCAAAAGCAATGATGGTGTTTGTCAGAATCCGGTATTTTCTTTGCCTGATGATTGAGGTATGCTAAAAACAAAGGTACTTGTTACGGCTTAAACAATATAACAAAATATTTTGTGCTACGATTTCATTTTTTAAAATCTAAGATTACGATACCGCCATCTATATCGACGTAGGCTGTAACCCAGCACATGCCTTTCATATTTTTATGCCCCAATCGTTTTGTACGCTGTAGAAATCATCATCGCTTATATATAATTCCTCCGGAGAATAACATGCGCTGCCGTAATAATAACTCCGGGACAATATTCCCTTGTAAAATGGCAATTGTACAGTTCCGTCTATACTTGCATACATGGTATATTTATTACCGGGTATCAACCCGGGCCGTTTTTATAATTTGTACGGAATTCCCGGTAACCGATTAGAATTGAATAAAATAGAAATGAATGTTAGAAAAAGCATTAAGGAGGCGTTTTATGGTAACGGCATTTGTACATATAGTGTGTAAACCGGAAAGACTTGAAGATATAGCAGAGTCCATCTCACAAATGGATGGAATCTCAGAAGTTTACTCTATTACCGGTGATTTTGATCTGCTTGCCATTGTCAGGGTAGCAAGTATAGATGAACTGCCGGAGATTGTAGCGGATAACATACTCAAGCAGGATGGAATTATAAAGGCAAGCACATCCATTGGTTTTAAGGTTTTCTCAAGACATAATCTCGAAGCTATGTTTTCCATAGGTCTTGAATAAGGAGGTATATGAGGATTGTAAGATGTCTTGTTTCAAACCGCACGTCTTATGGCGTACTTGAGGAGAATGAAGATATTCATCTTTTATTGGAAGAGCCGTACAATGGTCTGAATTATATCTCGCAGCGCGTAAAGATGAGCGAGGTAAAATTATTATCCCCTGTTAAGCCATCAAAGATAGTGGCAATAGGTTTGAATTATAGAGAACATGCAAAGGAGTTTGGAAAGACCGTACCGGAAGAGCCGCTTATATTTTTAAAGCCTCCAAGTGCGGTCATAGGTAATGATGAAGAGATTATTTACCCCGAAATGTCAAAGCGGGTTGATTATGAGGGAGAGTTGGCTGTAGTAATAGGCAGGCAAGCTTTTAATGTTTCCGTTAAAAATGCGGCTGATTATATATTTGGATATACAATTATGAACGATGTTACGGCAAGGGATCTGCAGGCAAAAGATGTCCAATATACAAGGGCAAAGAGTTTTGATACTTTTGCTCCAATAGGTCCATGGGTAGAGACAGAATTAAATCCTCAAAGCCTATATATAAAAACTTATGTGAATGGAATATTACACCAGTCAGGGTACACATCAAATATGATTTTTTCGATCCCCTATCTGGTAAGCTTTGTATCAAATGTTATGAGCCTTTTGCCGGGTGATATTATATCAACAGGCACACCCCCGGGCATAGGCCCAATAAGGAAGGGCGATACTGTTGAAGTAGAAGTTCAGGGTATTGGTAAATTAAAGAACAGGTTGCGTTAACCTCAAAAGTGCATTAAAATAAAAGCACAAAGCTTGGAGTCTTGATGCGGTTCTGTGGATATACCCTTTTCGATTACATTATTTGGGTTAACATCGGCTTGCGATATTACGATATATATCCATTAATCAACCGAGGGAATACTTGCAATTAATAACAAATTGTTGTGAAACATAAAGCATGCTTTACAAGATAAAACAGCTTCTAAAACGATGCCATCATGTCGTAGTAACCGATACAACGCGCGATATTATTCTCAGCATAATTATAGGCATATTAACCGGACTGGCCAGTGTTTATATAATTAAATTAGAAGGCTCTATTGAACGATTACTTTATTCAAGACAGAATTATGTATTTAATATAAGGCATGTATTAAGATTGAAAACTTTAATAATTTTCCTGCTGCCGCTATCCGGAGCGATTTTTTTTATAATTGTAAAAACACTATTTTTTAAAGACCAGAAAATGGGCTATGGGTTTCCTGATTTTATAGTAAATGTGAACAAACATAACGCAAAGATAAGTATTAAGACAGTACTTTACCTTTTGCTTTTTACACCCATTATCATTGGGACGGGCAATATGGCAGGTGTAGAAGGGCCGATAGCACAGATAGGCGGCGGGTTCGGATCTTTCCTCTCCGATTTAATGGGTGAGGAAAACAGAAAAAGGCGTAAATTGCTCATCGCAGCCGGTACTGCGGCAGGCATTGCTTCCATCTTCAATGCACCGATTACCGGTGTATTCTTCGCGATAGAGATTGTATTACTTGGAGAATACAACCTTAACTCGCTGAGCCTCATTGTTATTTCAGCAATAACCGGCACACTTGTAAGAAGAAGCTTTCTTGGTAATGATGCCATCTTTTTTGTACCAACTCATAGGTTCTCCGGTTTATACCCCTTGATTGGGTATGCATTCCTCGGTATCTTTGTGGGTGTTTTTGCCTTCCTGTTTGAAAAATGGTTCTTCAAATCAGCTGATTATTTTAAAGGTCTTAAATTAAGGGCTAATACGAAACCCCTGATAGGCAGTGCTGTTATAGGTATGATTGGGATATTGTTGCCTATGTCCCTCGGCAACGGCTATCCGGTAATAAGCATGGCACTCACAGATAAATTAAGTTTTTTTCTCATACTTTTCCTTTTTATTGCAAAGTTTATCGGTACTCCTATCACCATTGGTTCAGGATTACCGGGAGGCATCTATGCTCCATCACTTTACATAGGGGCAATGCTGGGAGGTACAATCGGATATGTCTTTACATTCTTATTTCCGCACAACCCTGTATCTATCGGCGTTTTTGCTATTATTGGAATGTCTGCCTTTCTTGTTTCCATTACGCATGCACCCTTTACGGGTATATTTCTTGTGTTTGAGTTAACGAATGACTATAAGATTATCATTCCATTCATGCTGGCCTCCATTACTGCAATTCTGATCAAAACACGCATTTTCCCCGATTCAATAGAGCATTATCCAATAAGAGAGTTTATCAAACGCGTGGAGATTGAAGAAGAAAAACGCGATGCTGAAATCTGATACCTCTTAAACATAAAGAATGAATTGCATTACAAGAAAATTAGTGGCGGACAAAATCCGAATAAGGTTTGATAAAAAGATTCGTACGCTTCAATTAAATGAACGGACGGGTTTCAAAAAAGGTGGATGATTATTAAAATGATATACCGCGGAATTGTCTTTGATTAAAACAATTGACTTGTATTTTTAAAATTGATAAAGATAATATTTTACTATAAATGCTGGCGTAGCTCAACTGGTAGAGCAGCTGACTTGTAATCAGCAGGTTATGGGTTCAAGTCCCGTCGCTAGCTTTTGTAAAGCAAGGGAGAGGTGCCCGAGTGGCTAAAGGGAGCAGTCTGTAAAACTGCCGGCCATAGCGCCTACGAAGGTTCGAATCCTTCCCTCTCCAGTGATTTTACTTGATTTTTATAATTTATAGGTTATGTAAGCGGGAATAGCTCAGTTGGTAGAGCGCCAGCCTTCCAAGTTGGGGGTCGCGGGTTCGAACCCCGTTTCCCGCTCGTGCCCATGTAGCTCAGTTGGTAGAGCACTTCCTTGGTAAGGAAGAGGTCACCGGTTCAATCCCGGTCGTGGGCTAAATAAAACGGTATGATATTATATATAAGATTAAGTAAGGAGGCATATAAGTATGGGTAAGGCGAAATTTGAGAGAACAAAGCCGCATTTGAATGTTGGTACCATAGGTCATATAGATCATGGGAAGACCACATTAACGGCCGCTATAACAAAGGTATTATCG
>JAMCPX010000057.1 GCA_023382265.1 Deltaproteobacteria bacterium
AGTTTTAGCCTTGCGGCCGTACTCCCCAGGCGGGTCACTTAATGTGTTAACTGCGGCACCCCAGCAAAAGCCGGGACACCTAGTGACCATCGTTTAGGGCGTGGACTACCAGGGTATCTAATCCTGTTTGCTCCCCACGCTTTTGCGCCTCAGCGTCAGTATTGTTCCAGAAGGCCGCCTTCGCCAATGATGTTCCTCCCGATATCTACGAATTTCACCTCTACACCGGGAATTCCGCCTTCCTCTCCCATACTCTAGCTTGACAGTATTCAGTGCAGTTCCTTGTTTAAGTCAAGGGATTTCACACTGAACTTACCAAGCCGCCTACGCGCGCTTTACGCCCAATACTTCCGGACAACGCTTGCATCCTACGTTTTACCGCGGCTGCTGGCACGTAGTTGGCCGATGCTTCCTTTAGCGGTACAGTCAATATTATTCTGTATTAGAGAATAACACCATCTTCCCGCTCGACAGAGCTTTACAACCCGAAGGCCTTCATCGCTCACGTGGTGTCGCTGGGTCAGGCTTTCGCCCATTGCCCAAAATTCCTCACTGCTGCCTCCCGTAGGAGTCTGGACCGTGTTTAAGTTCCAGTGTGGCTGATCGTCCTTCCAGACCAGCTACCGGTCTTAGCCTTGGTGAGCCGTTACCTCACCAACAAGCTGATCGGACATGGGCTCATCTTCAGATGAAAGCTTGTAAACAGAGGCCTCCTTTCTTGTTTAATATCTCAATTAAACAGGATATTCGGTATTAGTTAACCTTTCGATTAGTTATCCCGATTCTAAAGGTAGATTACCCATGCATTACTCACCCGCGCGCCGCTTTACTTCTCTGATTGCTCAGAGTTTCTCGCACGACTTGCATGTGTTATGCACACCACCAGCGTTAGTCCTGAGCCAGGATCAAACTCTTAATGGTAAATGAATCTAAATGTTCAATTTCAAAGGAATATAACTATCCACTATTAAATTATCAAAGAACAAACCCGATTCTATCGGGGATTAGTATAATATTCACACTTCAAAACTCATGTCAAGCTTATTTTTGCTTTTATTATTTAAGCTCAACATCCTGTTGAGATATTGCATGCTTATTACCCCGGCAATCAGCTCTGGGACGTTATGTGAATCGTTTTCCCTGCTTATGAATACACTATAAGCAAACCTTGAAAAGTAAACCACGTTCACACATTTGCAGCTGGCCGTTAGATGTTAAAATCTCTTTACTCATTTGTACAATTATCTTAATCTTGCAGCTTGCAACTTATGCTAAATATCTTGAGAAAAACATTTATTTCTTTAAAACATAGAAATTTCAGATTATTCTGGATCGGTCAGGCAGTATCACTTATAGGAACATGGATGCAGAATATGGGACAGGCATGGCTTATATTAAAACTTACAAATTCGCCTTTTCTCCTTGGTGTAATAGGTGCAGCACAATACATGCCTATACTGTTTTTATCCATATTTGCTGGCAGCATAGTTGATAGATTCCCGAAACGGCGCCTTATAATTCTAACACAAACTGTGATGGCAATACTTGCATTTGTTATCTGGATTCTAACAGCTACAGGTATTGTAAATTACTGGCATGTTCTGGTATTAGCGTCGCTGCTTGGTTTAGCAACAAGCCTTGATGTGCCGGCCAGACAGGCATTTATGATCAACCTTGTAGGCAGAGATGAGCTTATGAACGCTATTGCACTGAATTCCACAACCTTTAATTTAGCCCGGCTTATAGGGCCTGCTATAGCTGGTTTGCTCATAGCAAAGGTAGGTATTGCAACAACATTTTTGCTTAACGGTATAAGCTTTTTACCGGTTATAATAGGATTGCTTATGATAGATATAGACGGCTTGCCCGGTAAGTCTATCACAAAAAATGTAATCGAGGGTGTTAAAGAAGGGCTTAATTATATAAAAACCAACGCAGTAGTTTTAAATGTCATAGTTCTAATGGCGATTGTATCATTATTTGCAATCAACTTTAATGTGGTTGTTCCCATATACTCAAAATTCATTTTTCATAACAATCCTGAGATTTTTGGTTTTTTCATGTCATCACTTGGTGTAGGTTCTCTGATAGGAGCTATAATAGTAGCTTTTAGAAGCAGCCATAATCCTAATCCACTTTTTCTTATAATCGGTGCAATTATTTTATCTGCATTCCAGATGGTGATAGCATTTGTAACTGGCATGTATCCTGCCATAATAGTTCTGCTCTTAATAGGATTCGGAACAATTATTTTTACCGCACTTTCAAACACAACAATACAACTCAACACGCCTGACGAACTAAAGGGCAGGGCGATGAGCGTATACTCTCTTGTATTTATGGGCGTTACACCTATCGGTAATCTATTCATTGGCGGTATCGCGGATACTTTAGGAGTACGGGTCTCTATCTTTATTGGTGGGTTATTGGGCTTGGCACCTTCTATCTATTATTTAATAAGATTCCTTAAACCCAAAAAGGTGAACGGTATGTTAATATGATAGATCTAAACCTTTTTAGCCAGTTATTCAACAATAAAGGTTAAATAACCAGCGTTTTCTCCGATACGGGAAACACCGTTCTGAAGACTCAACTTCTACCTTTTACAGGCGGGGTAAGAATATTACCGTAACTATACATTTATGCTTTTATCCGTCTCTTCTTTCTTCAATAACTTTCCGTGACATGGGGAACCTTCCCTCATCATCATTGCACCGCATTTTGGACATCTTTCTTCTTTGCATGGTGTACCAGCCTTGTGCCGTATCCTTTCGCTGCATTTGGGGCAAATACAAAATCTACCGGCACCCATGCCATCATGAGGACCTTTAAATTCATGCATTTCAATATTACCTCCCTCGATTTTTAATGCCTTACCTTTTATTAATGCGTCTGCTATTTTCCTATGTGCTGACTCTATGATCCTGCCAAAGGTAGGCCTGGATACGTGCATTTTTTTTGCTGCCTGTTCCTGATAAAGACCTTCGTAATCGGCGAGCCGTACTGCTTCGAGCTCATCTATGCTAAGAATGATCTCTTGCAGCACACGTATCGGTATATCCACCGGTTTAAAATACCGGCTGTTTGGCAAAAACCCTACCCTTCTACAACACATTGGTCTTGGCATTAAATCACCTCGTTCTGATTATAAACATACGCTTATAACATGTCAACCGCCTTCGGAAACTTTGAACAGGCACGATGATACAGACTGCATGATAAAAAGCAAAACGAGTAAAAGTCATGCTGAACCGTTTCAGCATCTAACCACACCATGCCTCCCATTGTTTTTTTAACTTTTATAGCTATCTTAATAAAAGATGACATTGTATAAAATGCATCTTTACATGCATATAATACAAAACTATTGACGAATAGTTTGTTATGATAAAGATCATAAGCAGATAGTCGGGTCCTGTGTTTAGATAAGTTGTGAATCCGCCAGGTCTGGAAGGAAGCAACGGTAACAAGACTGTTTAAGTCACAGTAAACCTGGCTATCTTAAAAGAAATTATGGCTTACAGAGTATTATCAAGACGATATAGACCAAAAACATTTGAAGAATTGATAGGTCAATCTCATGTCACGAGGACACTATCCAATGCAATCAGGGATGCGCGGGTAGGACATGCTTACCTATTTACAGGGCCGCGCGGCGTGGGTAAGACAACTGTAGCAAGGCTGCTTGCCAAATCATTAAACTGCGAAAAAGGTCCGACATCTGCGCCGTGCAATGCATGCCCAAGTTGTATCGAGATAGATGAGAGCAGAAGCATGGATGTATATGAGATAGACGGCGCTTCAAACACAGGCGTGGATAACATACGGGAGATAAAAAATAATGTTCAGTACTCTCCCTCGAGAGATAGATATAAGATCTACATCATAGATGAGGTTCACATGCTTTCTCAGGGTGCATTTAACGCATTGCTGAAAACGCTCGAAGAACCGCCGGATCATGTTGTTTTTATTTTTGCAACAACAGAACCCCACAAAGTGCCTTTAACCGTCCAGTCAAGGTGCCAGAGATTTGACTTTAGAAAACTTCGTTCCTCAATGATCCTTCAGAGTCTGAATACTATAACAGTACAAGAAGGCATAATGATAGACGATGAATCGAGAGACATTATAGCCAGATACTCGCAGGGCAGTCTCAGGGATGCACAAAGCTTGCTTGAACAGGCTATAGCGTACAGCGGCAAAAATATAACACACGATGAAATATACAAAGCGTTAGGCATATTAGAAAGGGACGTGCTTATAAAGGCAGTAAATGCTTTGTCATCTCACGATATTGCCGAAGCAACTATCGTAGCAAGGGAAGTAGATGCAAGGGGCTATGATCCAAAAAGGTTTACAGAAGAACTTCTGGCTGTATTGAGAGATGCCTACCTTTTAACCCAATCGCTCGGTGACCTTGTAGAACTTCCAGAGGCAGAAATAATAACATTAAAAAAATTGAGTAATGCATTTACAGCAGAAGATATCATAAATCTTATGAATACCGTTGCAAAAAGTATAGAACTAATATCACGGTCAACTCAACCAGGTATGGCACTCGAGGTTGTACTGATAAAGGCTGCCTCACTAAAACCCATTTTCCCTATCGATCAGATACTCTCTGATCTGAAAAAGCTGAAGAATAATGTAAAAGATACATCAAACGCCTTCATGACTAAACCCGCAAATAATGAGTCGAATCAGGATAACGTCATCACTTATGTTAAAGAGAATCATGAAGAGGAACATTCCAGTAATAACGAAAAAACAACTGAAGGCTTTATCCAGCAAATATATCAGGTGAACGGTTCAATTGCTGTAGCTCTTAAGGGTTCAAAAATTGACATTGAAAAAGACCGCAAAATCTGTATAACTTATAAACAAGAAGATACCGCTCTGTTCAGCAAAGAAAAGAATGGAGAATTTATAAAAAGTATGATAAAAAATTATTTTGGCATTAATTATGAGATGGAGCTAAAAATTCAGCAAAGACATGAAGCAGCAAGCAAAAACTTGGAAGAATTGGAAGAAAGGGATCCAAAGCTTCATACCCTGCTGGATGTACTTGGAGCCAAGATCATAAAAAAAACATAAAGGGGCAAATATGAATATAGATACACTGTTAAAACAGGCAAAAAAAATGCAAGATCAGTTGAGTAAAATTACAGAAGAACTCGCCACAAAAGAAGTTGAGGCATCAAGCGGCGGGGCAATGGTCACTGTAAAAGCGAATGGGAAAAGTGAGATCACAAAAATAACTATAGATCCAGAAGCATTCTCTCTTGGGGATAAACAGATGCTCGAGGATATGATTCTTGCTGCAGCAAATGAAGCACTCAACCGGGCAAAAGAATTATCAACAGAAGCATTTAAACAGGTTTCCGGGGGAATAAACATTCCGGGTTTCCCTCTATGACAGAGATCGATGATAACCCGGTAACGATACTTGTAACTCAATTAAAAAAGTTACCCGGCGTTGGAGAAAAAACAGCCATAAGATTTGCATACCATATTTTGGGTATGCAAAAAGATGAAAGAGATGAGATCTCTGATTCAATAAAAAGGGTAAGTGATGAGTTAAGGCTGTGCCCAATCTGTTTTAATTTTACAAGTAAAGAGCGGTGCGATATATGTGCAAACCCCAACAGGAATAACGCTGTTATTTGTGTTGTAGAAAAACCATCCGATCTTTATACAATAGAAAAGGCAGGTATTTTTAAAAGCAGGTATCATGTTATACACGGGGTTATAGACCTTTTAAACAATATTGGCCCCGAGCAATTAAGAATAGCGGAACTCATGCAAAGGTTTTCAAAAGAAGACATTAAAGAAGTAATTATTGCTCTAAGCTCAGGTACGGAAGGAGAGGCTACAGCCATGTACCTTCAAAGGATGATAAAACCGTTTAATATAAAGGTTACAAGGCTGGCAAGCGGCATACCCATGGGTTCATCGCTTGAGTATATGGATCAATATACAATAATAAAAGCAATAGAAAACAGAATAGAAATATAGGGAGAGGTGACGGGATGTCAACGATAAAAAATAAGTTACCCATTGTAAATGAAGCCGGTCTCTATGAGATCAGGGTGGAAAGTATAGGCGGATTAGGCGCCAATCTTGCAGGAAAGCTCCTTGCCGAAGCCGGTGTACTCGGTATGGGACTCAACGGCGTTAATTTTGCAAGCTATGGTTCTGAAAAAAAAGGGACACCGGTCAAGGCGTTTGTAAAATTTTCTGAACCGGATTTAGAGATCAGATCAAACGGCCCTGTCGAAGAGCCGCATCTGCTTGTTGTCTTTCACGAAAGACTTATAACATCAACACCTCTCACTCAGGGTGTTAAAGAGAGCACTACGGTAATTGTAAATACCGGAAAATCTCCCGACACTATGAGGGAGATGTTAAAATTATACGGCGGCACTGTTGCATGTATAGATGCCTTAAAGATCTCTATCGAAGAAAGGGTAAAAATCAATACGCCAATGCTTGGAGCAATAGTAAAGGCATCAAATTTTATAGATAAGGATGCACTTAAAGGGGCAATCACGGACACATTCAAAAAGAAGTATCCCAATATCATTGATGCAAACCTAAAGGCATTCGAAAGAGGTTATAACGAGCTGACTATGAAGACCTTTAAGCCTGACGGGCTTTACGAGTATGTGCCCTTTAGAAAAGAAGTTTCTTTGCTTGGTTATAAAAATGCGCCTATCGGGGGTGTGATACTCAATCCGGGTAATAGCATAAATAAGGATCTCAGCGCATCAAGAACGGGTTACATGCCTCTGTTTATACAGGAAAAATGTACAAATTGCGGGGAATGCGAGATCACCTGTCCCGATTATTGTTTTGTCTGGGAAAAGGGTGTTGATAAGCACGGCAGGCAAAAACAGATTCTGCTCGGTATAGACTATCAGTTTTGTAAGGGATGTATGAAATGCGTTCAAATCTGCAAGTTTGATGCATTGCATAAAGAACTTGAGTCCGAATACAATGTAGAGAAATTAACAATCAAACATACTGAATTTGTTTTGAAATAATGGAGGAATGATGGAAGAAATAACAGCAAAAAAACTACAAAAAGAACCATTACCGCAGGTTCAAGGGTTGCATAGCGGCAATGAGATGGCAGCAATATCAGCAAAACACATAAACTTCCATATAATGGGATTCTATCCCATAACACCATCAACAGAAATAGCAGAAAATCTTGATGAGATGAAGGCGTACGGTGAACACGATATAAGAATGATACCAGGTGACGGAGAGCACGGTGCAGCAGGCATATGCTACGGGGCAACACTCGCTGGAGGAAGGGTTTTTAATGCGACATCGGCAAATGGATTTCTCTTTTCCATTGAGCAATACCCGGTACAATCCGGAACAAGATTTCCTATGTTACTGAACCTTGTAACAAGAGCAGTGTCGGGTCCTCTTGATATCCGCGGAGATCACAGTGATCTATATATGGCGCTCAATACAGGATGGATCATCCTGCTTGCGAAATCACCGCAGGTTGTTTATGATATGAACATCATAGCAGTAAAACTGGGCGAACTTGAGGATGTAAGGCTTCCTGTGATCGTTGCTTATGACGGGTTTTTCACAAGCCATCAGAAAAGAAGGGTTAAATACTTTGCAGACAAAAAACATGTATTGGATTTCCTCGGCGAATATAAACCGCTCTATACGGCTGTCGATCCGGAACATCCGATGACATTTGGTGCCTACATGAATGATCCCGATCTTATAAACAACAAAAAACAACTTTCCCTTGCAATGGAGGCCGCGTACAGACACTTGCCGGAGGTTTTTGCAGAGTATGGAGAGATTAGCGGTAGATCATATCCATTGGTTGAGACGTACATGATGGAAGACGCGGACTATGCCCTGTTTCTGATTAACTCATCATTTGATACTGCAAAAGACGCGGTTGATAAATTGAGAAAACAGGGTAAAAAGGTTGGTGTGTTATCTCCAAGTGTTATAAGGCCATTTCCATATAATGAGCTCGTGTCTCTTTTAAAACATGTGAAAGCACTTTGTGTTGCGGATAGAGCGGACAGCTATGGCGCATGGGGTGGGAATATGACGCTTGAGGTGAAGGCGACACTCAAGGACGATACTGAGAATAAAACAACTGTTATATCAAGGATATATGGGCTTGGGGGTAAAGAGTTTTCTACAGAAGATGCAGAGATTCTGCTAAAAGAGACCATCCGTGCAGGAGAAAACAAAAACAGTGTAAAACGTTATGAGTATCATGGGGCAAATCCTGGTAAAGAGGACTATACAATGGAGACAGCCATGCCTGCTGTAAATAAGATTGAAGTAACAGGCCAGGTTATGGCTGAAAAGGATCAGTCTACAGGCAGGGTAATAAATGTAAAAGGCATCACAGCTCAGGGATTGTCTATGATACCAAGACGCGTTGTCCCGGGTCATGGGGCGTGTCCAGGCTGCGGGATTTTCTCTAACCTTAATATATTTTTTAAAGGTCTTGAAGGAGATGTTGTTGTTTTGTTCCATACAGGCTGCGGTGAGGTTGTAACATCGGGTTATCCATACAGCTCCCACAGGATCACATTTATACACAACCTTTTTCAGAGCGGCGCACCAACGTTGGCTGGAGTTAGCGAGATGTTAGAGGAAAGGATAAAAAGAGGCGAAATTCCACAGGATAAAGAAATAACCTTTTTAATGGTTTCAGGGGATGGAGGTATGGATATAGGGATGGGTCCTGCAATTGGTACCGCATTAAGGGGTAACAAACTCATTCTTTTAGAGTACGATAACGAAGGCTATATGAACACAGGGGATCAACTCTCATTCTCAACACCCATAGGTCATGACACCTCAACTTCACATGCCGGACCCAAACAAAAGGGTAAGAAAACACACCACAAGGACACTGCACAGATCATGGCTGCATGTCATATACCTTATGTTGCAACAGTTGCAGAGAGTAATTACAAAGATATGATCCAGAAAGCAAAAAAAGCACAGGAATATGCAAAAGAAGGTTTTGTATATGTAAAAGCACTTTCTTTATGTCCACTATCATGGAGAAGCGATGAACAGATAGGTACGGACATTATATCTAAAGCAGTTGATTCATGCTTTTTTCCACTGTATGATGTGGATCACGGCAAAACAACAATTACTTATGACCCGGAGGCAAAGGGTAAAAAGGTCCATGTTCTTGAATGGCTTAAGCTTATGGGTAAAACACGGCACCTTACAAAACCGGAGAACCAGGACGTTGTTGAAGCATTCCAAAAAGAGGTTGATAGGAGATGGAAAAGGCTTAAAGCCATGCATGAAAGCCCATATCTGTAAGATAACTGTTGATTTTTTATTTAAAATCACATTATAAGATTTAAAACTAAAGGAGATGATATATGGCAAGCCCATCATTTATAATGTATGAAGAAGAGTTTATCCAGATCAATAAGGTGCTGGAAAAGCTTGCCAAGGAAGCTAATGCAAAGATCGTATTCCTGGTCGATAAAAATGGACAGTTGATTGCAACTTATGGAGAGACACAAAACATAGATACAACATCTCTCGCATCTTTAACAGCAGGCAACATAGCTGCAACAGGCGGATTAGCAAAGCTGATAGGTGAGAAAGAATTCTCGATATTGTTCCATGAGGGTGAGAAGGACAACATACATATATCTATCATAGGACAGAGGGTAATACTTGTTGTGATATTTGATCATAGATCATCGCTCGGGCTTGTCAGATTGAGGGTAAAAAAATCTGGGGATGAATTAAACAACATATTTAATAATCTTCTGAAAAAGGTTGAAAAGGAACCTCAGGCAGGTACTCCGTTCTCAGAGATTACGGATGAGGATATAGAAAATTTATTTAAAGATTAATATGGAATAGGGGATATGGAAAGATGTCTTTTATAAATTATTCGTCAAGGGAGATTAACTGTAAAATAGTTTATTACGGGCCTGGATTAGGTGGTAAAACAACCAACCTCCAGTATATTTACGACAAGATGAGCCCCGATACCAAGGGTAAGCTCATCTCCCTTGCTACAGAAACAGAAAGAACATTGTTCTTTGATTTTTTACCGCTTGCACTCGGTGAGATAAGAGGATTCAAAACAAGGTTCCAGCTTTACACTGTACCGGGACAGGTTTTCTATGACGCAAGCAGAAAGCTTATCCTCAGAGGTGTTGATGGGGTTGTGTTTGTAGCGGATTCTCAAGTAGAAAGAATGGACGCAAATATAGAGAGCGTTGAAAACCTCAAGGTTAATCTAAAGGAAAATGGATATGACTTTGAGAAGATCCCTCTTATCGTTCAGTATAATAAAAGAGACCTTCCCAATTGTTCAGATATGGAAGAGCTGAGAAAGTTGCTCAATGAAAAAGAGGCTCCGGAGTTTGAGGCAGTTGCGGTAAAAGGTATAGGTGTGTTTGAAACACTTAAAGCGGTTTCAAAGCTTGTGCTTATGGAGCTTAAAAGAGGCACCGCTGTAAAATAGTATAATTTTAAATTTATTAAAAAAACTTGCAAATCATTAATTTTAGTTGCATCATATTATATCTTATTCCTCGGTAGCTCAATGGTAGAGCATTCGGCTGTTAACCGAAGGGTTGCAGGTTCGAGCCCTGCCCGAGGAGCCATTATTTTGATGCGGAGTAATTAGTCTGATTAAATAATTTTTTTAATCAATTCCTTAACCTCCGCTGTTACCAACCGCCCTTCCCCCTCTTTCTGCCTCATATCCGCCGCAGCCATTAATGAAAAGTTTTATTCTATATATATTGAATCAACCATGCAGTATATGCTAATTGCTGAATATGCATAGAAAGTATTATTCAATGGCTATATTTTTATTATGCCTTTTTTTTGCGTCAAGCACGCGGGCTTTCGATCTATCTTCACTCTTAACAAATAAAGGTATAATAAAACTTAATGCGGATAAAATTCTTTATAATGATAAAACAGGCGTTATTGATGCAGCAGGCAACGTAAAAATAGAGAGGGCTGATTCGTCTCTGTCGGCCCAGCATATTATATATAACTCAAAAACGTATCAAACCAAAGCAGAAGGTAATGTGCAATGGCAAATCGGTAAGGATTATATTAAAGCGGATTCAATTGATGTAAACCTATCAACGCAATTGGGTATTATAAAAAACGGCTATATCACAATTGAAAATGGAGAATACACAATAACAGGCAAGGTGATAAAAAAGGTTGCTGGCAAAAGGCTTATTATAGAGGAGGGATCCCTTACTACATGTAAATGCAGTAATAATAAACCATCGTGGAGTATAAGCGCAAAACATATTGACGCAACTATAGGAGGATACGCAACGATAAAAGATGCCTTTTTTAAGGCAAACAATATACCCATTATTTATACACCATATATGACGATACCTGTGAAAACATCAAGAGCGTCCGGGTTTCTTATGCCTACCATTTCTTATTCAGGCTTAAACGGTCTTATACTTTCCATACCATATTTCTGGGCAATATCGCAGAATAAGGATGCCACATTCTCTTTTGATGCAATGACTAACAGGGGCCTTGGGGCCAGCGCACAATTCAGATACGCATTAACAACAAATGACAGCGGGGTGTTTGATGCAAGATATTTTAAAGAACTTTTTCTTCCATATCAAAGGGACAGGTTTTACGTAAGCGGGTCGTACTATCAGGACTTATTATTCGGGATCTTTTCTAAAGGCTTACTAAATTATTATAGTGATCGGACGTACCTTAACGATTTCTCTTCGCTTCTTCAACAATCGTCTGTAGAGTACGAAGAATCAAAATTTACACTTCAAAGGAATTTCGCTGATGCAGATGTAATGGCATCTCTTATATATCTTGAAAATATGTGGGCAGCCAACAATGATGCCACATTACAGCAGCTGCCCTTTGGCTCTATTACATATTTCCCTGTTCACATAGCAAGCAAGCTCCCTTTGTATGCGGAATTCAATACAAATGTAGAAAATTTTATAAGAAGTGATCCTGCCCTGCCAAAGGGCCAGAGACTCGGCATTGTACCGGGTATATACATGCCGTTTACAATCGGGGATTATCTTTATTTTAATTCTGAAGCATTGTTTAATGCTTACTTCTATAATGCTGGCATATATGGCATATATCATCCTGGAAAGATAATAAATACCGATCTATCCGCAGAGTTATCAACAAAACTTTCAAATGTGTATGATATAAAACTTGGGAGGCTAAAAGGTGTTAAACACATCATATCTCCATTTGTAAGTATAAATGCAAAACACACTCTAACAAACGATGAACAATTTGCATTTGATCAAATAGAAAACAGCCCAAATGAATCAAGAACACTTAATTTCGGCATATTAAACAGCTTTATTGGGAAAACAATGCCTTTTGAGAACATGGTATCGTATCCTGTTGTAGGGAAGTTTGATATATCTTCGGGTTATGATTTTATTGAAGCGGTGAGACCGCTAACAGGACCGACCGATAAGAGAAGACCCTTTTTGCCGATTAACTTTGATCTTGTAATTCAGCCACCTGATTTTTTAAACACAAACATCAGTATGCTGGTTGATCCATCTACTCTTAGTATGACAGAGACATCGATTTACGAGACTGCAAACGACAAAAGGGGTGATAGTGCATCTTTAAACTATTCTTACTTTCGCAGTTCAACAAGCGCTATTAGTGCATACCTTAATTTTGTTTTAACACATTATTTAACGTTGTACGGCGGCGCAAACTATTCATTTTACCAGAGGTCATTGATTCAGGCTGTGTATGGTATAAAATTAAGCACACCATGCAATTGCTGGAGTTTAGATGCTTCATACATCCAGAGACCTTTAACTCCAAGCCTTAGTACAATAAGCGTTTTCTTTACGCTGAAAGGACTCGGGACAATAGGCGGTTAATATGCTTAAACGTATTATAAAATCATGGGATGCGTTGTGGAAATACTTTTTCTATATCGGATTTTCATACGGACCAATGGTTTATACGCTTGCAAGAAACAGTTTCATTAAGAAGCTCAAACTTATAACTGAAAAAGACATAATGGATGGTATCGCACTCGCCCAGGTAATGCCGGGCGCCGTGTTTATCGATTTTGTTTCTTATATAGGATTCTTACTTAGAAAAACAAAGGGCGCTTTCGTTGCCATGCTAATCTTTATTTTCCCCTCATTCCTGCTGATGATCATTTTAACCTATTTGTATCTAAGGTACGGAGAGATCGGGGTTGTACAGCACGTATTAAAGGGGCTTTCCGCAATTATGATAGCGCTTATCATTAAGGTTATAATCGATATCTATAATGAGGGTGTAAAAAACCCGGTTTATTTAATCATCTCGGGTATTGGTCTTTTGCTGCTTATTCTCAATCTTAATATTGTCCTGATATTGATTATGGGTATAATATTGGCAATACTTTACGGCATATATAAAGCTGATATTTCTATTAAAGGAAAACGAATCGCATTACCGCATAGGGCTGATTTTAACAATCTTTTGAAAGATAACTTATGGGTTATCCTGTTTATGTTATTCTTGATTATGGTAAATATGACATTCTATTTTGTCTATCCAGATATCGCTATAATGAATACCATCCTTTTTAAAATTGGACTTCTAACCTTTGGGAATGGATATACAATGCTGCCGTTTATTTCAAAGGAGGTCGTAAATAACTATCACTGGCTTACGATAAAGCAGTTTTCAGACGGTATTGTGTTGAGCCAGATTACACCGGGACCTGTAGCTGTTATGGCAACTTTTATAGGATACAAGGTTGCCGGAATTGTTGGAGCGATAACTGCTACATTATCCATATTTTTACCTTCAACCATGCTTGTAGCTATTGTTGCAAAACCGTTTTTGGAATACAAAGACAATAAAATGGTAACATACGCATTGAAAGGGATTCTATCGACATTCATAGGACTTTTAATACTTGTAGTGGCACAGATATCAAAGACGTCAATCACGGATTACAAAACAGCTTTATTTGCACTGGTTGCACTTATACTGTTTATTTACACAAAAATAAATCCGATTATTGTTTTAATCATCGGAGTAGCAATCTCCATAATTGTGCTGTAGTGCGGGAGACTAAAGACCGTGCCGGGGATTAGGTGAGGTCAAGTTTTTACGCGATAGTTGGCAATTTGTGAATTATTGGTATAGAATCCAATCATGCGTAAAATAACTTTAAAAAACAAGTTAGGGCATATAAAGATGCTGCTGCTTGATGTAGA
Organism: Deltaproteobacteria bacterium; assembly: GCA_023382265.1. Lineage (NCBI taxonomy): Bacteria > Pseudomonadati > Myxococcota > Myxococcia > Deltaproteobacteria bacterium. Next base: position 14,268 of record JAMCPX010000057.1, read on the forward strand.
CGGTGTGCTTACAGACGGTAAGCTTATTTACAATAACAGCGGTATAGAGCTAAAGATGTTTGACGTTAAAGATGGGTACGGGCTTGTAAGATTAAAAAAATCCGGGATCAAGCTCGGAATCATTACTGCTAAAAAATCTTCTATCGTAGAAACAAGGGCAAAAGATCTCGGCATTGATACATTGTATCAAAATTCCGAGGACAAGATTATTCCTTACAAAGAGATTAAAAAAAAGTATAAACTAAGTGATAACGACATAGCTTATATAGGTGACGACATCCCTGACTTGCCAGTGCTTAGGATTGTAGGTGTACCTATTGCTGTTAAAAACGCTGCCAAACCAGTTAAAAAAGTCTCTCTGTATATAACAAAAAAAAACGGCGGCTGTGGCGCGGTAAGAGAGGTAGTTGAATTAATAATGCAGGCAAAAGGCGAGCCTCTTGGTTGAAAATGAAATTAAAACAACGAGCACTTAGAGCTATTATTTATTACGGGACTAAAGCCCTTATTAGCTTATTTAATCTTTTGCCTTACGCTATTGCCGTATGGCTTGGGGCAAGGCTCGGTTTGCTGGCTTATTACGTTCTTCCTTATGAAAGAAAAAAGAGCATTAAAAATATCTTAAAGGCTTTCCCTGAGATGGATCATAAATGGGCAGCTATGCAGATAAGAGAGACCTTTCAGGGGCTTGGTATCAGTATAATGGAACTTGTAAAAATTGAAACAATAGCCAGACATATAGATGAATATATAACGGTAAAGAATATGGATGTGCTGGAACAATCAATAAAAAAGGGCGCAGGCATTATATGGATAACAGGCCACATAGGCAATTGGGAACTCATGCCTGTTTATTTCGCTAAAAAAGGTTACAAAGTGTATGTTGTTGCAAAGAGACTTTACGATCATAGAATAGATGATATACTTAATAATCTGAGAAAAAACCATGGAGTTCAACCAATAATAAGAGGTGAACAGGGTTCATCAAAGGCTATACTTAAGGCATTAAGATCAAATAGTCTTCTCGGCATGCTCATAGATCAAGATACCGATGTGCAGGGTGTGTATGTTAAGTTTTTTGGTGATATGGCGTTTACACCAAGAGGCGCTTCTGACATTGCAATTAAGGCAGGCTCTGATGTAATAGCAGGCTTTATTACAAGAACCGGTAAGAACAGGCATATCATAACAATACACGGCCCGATAACTTATAAAAGAACATCCGATTACGAGAAGGACGTAATTGGCTTAACCCAGGAAATGACTGTACTTATTGAACAGCACATACGCAATCATCCATCCGATTGGGTATGGATGCATTCAAGGTGGGCTAAAAAGCCTGTATAAAATAGAAAAGATGAAGATTTATAAATGATATGTTAAAAAAATGTTTTATGATAAGATTAGTATACTTTATAATAGATGTATATATCATGGCAATGCTTACTACAGGGATCTCCTGTACAAATGGTTCTGTTAAGCAGGCGGCGGATTTAAGCAGCCGTACAGAGGTGCAAAGGCCAACAATTGAGATTGTAGACCCTGTGTTTACAGAAATTAAGGAAAACACCGTTAGCTACAACGGGGAAGCTGTTGAGGCTGAATATTTTAATAATGAGCATAAGGGAATCATTATTAATCCCCGGATATCAGGTCTTACGTCAAAAGGTGAGAGCTTTACTGCTTCTGCAGATAAAGGATACTATTATGATAAAAACAAGACATTAACGCTAAAAGATAATATCTTTGCAAGATTAGACAGTGGATACGATTTAAAATGCAATTATGTGGATTATTTTATCAATAAAAGGATTATCGTTGCGTATGAACCTGTAACAATATCGAGTAAAGCGTTTATACTCCATGCAGATAAGGCAAATATTAATTTAAATACGGGTAAGCTCCTTATGGAAGGCAATATAAAGGCAAACATATACAATATGAGCTTAAAATGATAAAAAATCTAATCAAGATTTTCTTGATAACAATACTGCTGCTTATAAACATTAGCGCCACGATGGCGGATAGCATTATTAATGAAGTAAAAAAATCTGGGGAACCTTTAAAGCCTATAGATATAACATCAAGCCAGCTTGAGGCAAATTTAAAATCACACATTGTAATATTTAAAGGTGACGTCATTGCAAAACAAGCTGATGTTATTCTATACTGTGATATCCTAACGGCTTATTATGATGCAAAAAATAAAAATATAACCAGGATTGTTGCAGAAAATGATGTTAAAATTACAAGAAATGATATGATAGCAACAAGTAAACAAGCAGTTTATGATAATCTTAATAAACTAATTACGCTCACAGGTTCTCCAAGGGTATGGGAGGGCAACAATATTATTGAAGGTACAAAGATTATTTTATATATAGGGACTAACAAAATTTTTGTAGAAGGTGCAAAAGCCCTTTATAACTCTGTCCCCAAAGGTATTATTCATGGATCAACTCCTTGAAATAATTGGACTTAAAAAATCATTTGGGAAAAAAACCGTTGTCTCTGATGTTAACTTTTCAGTGAATAGTGGTAATATTGTTGGTTTACTTGGGCCTAATGGGGCAGGTAAATCAACAACATTTTATATGATAGTTGGTGTGTACAAACCCGACAAGGGTAAAATCATGCTTAATAATGAGGATATAACATATAATCAAATGTATATAAGAGCTAGAAAGGGAATCACCTATCTGCCCCAGGAACCTTCTATATTCAGAAAGCTGTCTGTGGAGGATAACATAAAAGTGGTTTTTGAGACTATGGAATACAACCCGGACTTGATAGAGGAAAAAACAGAGGAAATAATGAAAAATATGAATATCCTTCATATAAGAAGATCCAAAGGATATTCATTGTCGGGCGGAGAAAGGAGACGTGTTGAGATCTCCAGAGCACTTGCTACAGCTCCAATCTTTATGCTTCTCGATGAGCCGTTTGCAGGCATAGACCCAATAGCAGTCAACGAACTCCGGGGAATCATATTTTCATTAAAAGAAAAAGGCATCGGCATAATAATATCCGATCATAATGTAAGGGATACTCTCAATGCATGTGATATGGCTTATATTATAAATAATGGCAGGATCATAGAGCAGGGAGATCCCAAACAGATTGCGAACAGCGAGAATGCAAAGCGTATTTATCTTGGTGAGGATTTCAAACTATGATAGACATAAGACAGGAAGTAAACTTAAGACAACAGCTCGAGTTAACGCCACAGTTAATTCAAGCTTTAAGGCTTTTACAGCTAAACAGATTAGAGCTCGAACAGGAGTTAAAAACAGAGTTAGAACTAAATCCCTTTTTAGAAGAAGAACCTATAGAACAAATCGAGTTATCCCAGGATATTGAGGAAAGGATAACGCACAGTGATGCCAATCATACCACTTTAAAAGAAAGAGGAGAGGACCCGATAGAGAACACGGCACATAGAGATATGGGATTTCATGATTACCTTTTATGGCAGCTCGAATTAACGATCTCTACTGATCAAGAGTTTCAAATCGGAGAAATACTGATAGGCAATATAAATGATGACGGTTATCTTGAATCAACTGTAGATGAAATCAGCAAATTTACAGGAGCAGGGATAGAACAGGTAGAAGAGGTTCTAAAAAAAATCCAGGGTTTTGATCCCAGTGGTGTTGGAGCAAGGGATCTCAAAGAGTGCCTTCTCATCCAGTTGAGCCATCTTGGTATTGAGAATCCTATTATAAAAGATATCGTATTGAATCATCTGAACAATCTTGAGAGAAAAGCTTATCATAGTATATCCAAAGCTATCGGAGTTAATGTGGAAATTGTTATGGCTGCTGCTAATGCGATATTAAGGCTAAATCCAAAACCAGGCAGCCTGTATCATTCAGAAACTGAGGAAAATTATATCATACCGGATGTTGTTGTCTATAAAAATAAAGATGCTTTTGTTGTTGAGCTTATAGAAGATGGCATGCCCGGGCTTAGATATATGGATTACTATGCCAGAAAAGTACTCGATGAGATTGGAAATAATGATACGGCAAAAAAATTTATAAAAGAAAAATTATACGGAGCAAAGTGGCTTATCAAGGCGGTTGAGCAAAGGAAAAATACAATAAAAAGAGTTGTAAGGGCGATCGTCATGAGGCAGGAGTCTTTTTTTGAGTATGGGGATAAATACTTACAGCCGATGGTGCTAAAGGATATTGCAAATGACATAAACGTACATGAGACTACTGTTGGAAGGGTTACAAATGGAAAATATGTTCAGACTCAATGGGGAATTTATGAACTTAAATACTTCTTTACCACCTCATTAAAAACAGAATCCGGGGAATTGTTATCCACCAAACTCGTTAAGCAGAAGATAAAAGAAATAATCGGAAAAGAGAATAACACTTCTCCATTGTCTGATACAGATATTGTAAGGTTTTTGAAGGTTGAGGGTATATCAATTGCGCGCAGGACAGTTGCAAAATATAGGGAGCTTATGAACATACGGCCTGTTCATATGCGGAGGGTTAAAGTATTATAGATGAAAAAGTCTGATAATCATGTTGAGGGCAAACTTGTAAAAGACATAATCGGAATCGCTGTTTTCAGCATTTCTATTATTGTACTGCTGAGTGTTTTTTCGTACGATCCAAACGATGCAACAATATTAAATGAATCGCGCGTTACTGTGTATCATAATATGATAGGCTCCTTTGGAGCAAATATAGCCGATTTACTGCTTATGTCCCTGGGCCTTTCTGCCTATCTTGTCGGTTTTATGGGCATGATTTTATTCTTTGGAATTGTAATGAGCGATAGATTTAAAAAAAGATGGATGTATATTTCCGGCTTTGTACTCCTAATAGTATCATTGGCTATGACTATTTCATCCATAAGTAAGGCAACCCCGAGGAGCAGCGGAGGATTATTGGGATACAATATAAACCATATTTTACAATCCTATCTCGGAAAGATTGGAACTACCATAATAGCTGTTTCACTCGTTCTCATTTCACTCAGCATGCTCGTACGGAAATCTGTAACAGGATTATTTATATTGATTTTGAGAAGCCTATTCATATTCTTTAAGCGGGCAGCTAAACTTTTCAATGACCTGGGTGTAAAGTTTATCGTATGGAAAGGAAAGGTTAGCAGAAGAAAAGAAAAGCAAGAAATAATAGAAAAAGATCATGGTATTGTTATTCAAGCTCCTAAAAAAAAGGAACTTGTTCACCAGCCGGAAGAAAAGGCTTCAGAGCCGGTACAGGAAGAGCTTTTTAAGGACATCGCCGCAAAAGAGTTTAAACTCCCTTCATTGAAGTTACTGGATAGTTATGACGTACAGGATATAGAATATGATACTGCTGTGCTTCAATTCAATGCGAGAACTCTTGAAAAGAAACTTGCGGATTTCAATGTTAATGGAAAGGTTATAGCTATAAAACCTGGACCCGTTATAACAATGTATGAATTTGAACCCGCAATAGGTGTAAAAATAAGCCAGATTATGAACCTGTCCGATGACCTTGCGCTTGCAATGAAGGTCCCGGGAATAAGAGTACAGGCACACCTAACGGGTAAATCTGCGGTAGGCATAGAGGTTCCCAATCAAAACAGAAGGATCGTTTATCTTAAGGAAGTCCTGTCTTCAAGGAAGTTTCTTGACAGCTCATCTGTGGTTACAATTGGACTCGGAGTTGATACAACAGGCGAACCCATTATAACAGATCTTGCAAAGATGCCTCATCTCTTGATCGGAGGTTCAACCAACTCGGGTAAAAGTGTTACCATGAGTGCGGTTATAATGAGCTTTCTATTTAAGGCTACGCCGGATGAGTTAAAGCTTATACTCGTCGATCCAAAGATGCTTGAATTCTCAGCCTACAACGATATCCCGCACCTTATGCATGAGGTAATAACAGAGCCTAAAAAAGCAACTCAAGTCTTGAAATGGGCAACCTTTGAGATGGATAGGAGATATGCACTTCTCAGCAAGATCGGTGCAAAAAATCTTAACATGTATAATCAGTTCATTCATTCCAAAAAGATAAAAGACGAAGAGTTAAAAGAAATGCCGAGGGTCGTTATTATTATAGATGAGCTGTCAGATCTGATGTTTACGGCCCCAAAAGAAGTAGAAGAGTACATCATAAGGCTTTCTCAGAAGGCAAGAGCGGCTGGTATTCATCTAATACTTGCAACCCAGAGACCGTCTGTAGATGTTATAACAGGAACAATCAAATCCAACTTTCCGTCGCGCATAGGACTTAAAGTGCCTCAAAAAACAGATTCAAGAATTATACTCGATCAATCGGGTGCTGAAGAGCTTTTGGGCGCAGGTGATATGCTTTTTATACCTCCAGGTGAGTCTCAGATAATAAGGGTTCACGGTGCTTATGTAGCTGACGCAGAAGTGGTAAAGGTTACAGATTACCTTAAAAAATTGAGAAAACCGTCTTATGAGATAGCCATAACAGAGAGCGAGGAGGATGAAGTTTTTTTGAATGATGATAAGTCCGATGAACTTTACGAAAAGGCAATAGAGATCATAAAAGAGAGCAGTTCTGCTTCAATATCTCTTATTCAAAGAAGATTAAATGTAGGATATAACAGGGCAGCAAAAATGGTTGAACAAATGGAAAAGGATGGTATCATCAAGCGGGGAGACAGAGGAAATAAAAATATTGTTGTTCTGAGATAAGGAGGAATAGATGGGAAAAATAAAACTGTTAGCCGGTATTACTGCATTGATGATTTTGTCTTCAAATGCTTTTGCAGGAATGAGTGCAGAGGATGTAGCATTGAAGGTACAAAGGCTTTACGACGGCACCTCTACTATGAAGGCAGATTTTATTCAAACAGCAAAGATGAAAACGCTTGATATAACACAGCAGGATCAGGGAATAGTATATATGAAAAAAGACGGCAAGATAAGATGGGAATACAATAAACCAAAACAGCAGTTTATAATAAGTAACGGTAAGACCCTATGGTTTTATATGCCATCCGATAAACAGGTTATTATAGGCAACTTTGAAAGTGCTTTTAAATACAAACCTGCACAAACTTTCCTCACAGGAATGGGTAGTCTGCTTAATGATTTTAATGTAAAGTTTGGGAATAGCAAAGATATGCCGGGTACAAAATATGAATACTTACTTCAGCTTGTTCCAAAAAAAATGTACGCAGACGCGCCTGCTAAGATATTGCTTGCTGTTAATAAAAAGGATTATATAATATCAAAAAGCGTTGTTATAGACAAATTTAACAATAGAACAGAAATAGATTTCAGTAATATAGAATTAAACATTGCATTGCCTGACACTCTTTTTGATTTCGTTCCGCCAAAGGATGTGGAGATCATTCATAGTCCTTCGCTTCAATGATGAATAGCTTTTAATCCGGAAACGCAGTTTTTTTAAAACGCACCTTTCGGGCTAAAATGGATAAATTGTTAATCCAAAGATCTGGGTATTATTTTTTGCAGACCCTACATCTCCTACGAAGCTGTAATCCAATGAAAACCTTGGTATATCCCATCCAATACCAAGAGAATAATTTTTACTGTTGGCAGTATTTTGCCATATGTAACCGCCTCTGATTGCGATCTGATTTTCGATCAATACTTCCCCGCCCGCATGATAATCCATATTATTCTTTGTCCTGATATCAAGATCCTTTACGGCATCGAATGACAGCGTAAATATGCCGTTAAGCAAGAATGATATACCACCGTCAATAAGCCTTGGCGGAAGAAATTGAGAAGTACCATGAATCCTTGTAAGGTTAAGCCCTGCTATAGAAAGCTGTAAAAAAGGGAGATCCGGTGAAAAAATAATACCGTATCCCAGGGTATAAGAACTTCCTTCAATACCGCTTGTAAAAATGTCCTGTCTGTAATTCATTCCAAAGCTTACAATACCTGGCTCTCCCATACCTATAGCCGCCATATACGTATTCCTGTGAATATCAACTGATGATAACCTATAACTATCCATATAATAACCAATACCAACTCCGACCGGCGAAGTAACACTGTCCAGGATAGAGAAATCCACTCTATGCTCGGGTTGCATCATGTTATAAAGATAATCCGCATTGGCACCGTACCTGGTTTTCATATTCATGCCTGCCGGATTAATAATGATGGCACTATCATCATTTGCAACTGCACCGAATGCATCACCCATTGCAGCAGCCTTAGGACTTGGGAATAATATTAACGAATCTGAATAAACAGGAATACAAAAAAAACTTATAACTACAAGAAACAGTACAGTAGAAGCTATAAGCTTCAACTTACAATGCTCCCTGTTTTGATAAGCCTGTATGTGTAATTGAGTTCTGCTACTTTACCAAGCATTGCACTTGCAGAGCAATACCTTTTCTGGGATAATTCTACGGCCTTTCCTACATCTGTTTCATCCATGTCTCCCTCGATAATGTACTCAATATTTATTTTTGTATATACCTTTGGATGCTGCGCCGCTCGTTCAGAATCAATGTTTATTTTAAAGCTTTTTACCTTCTTACGCATCTTGTTAAGTATGTATACAACATCCATACCTGTACATCCCCCAAGTCCCATTAGAAGTAACTCCATGGGTCTTGCTCCTGCATCAGTTCCTTTACTTTCCTTTGCAGCATCCAGAACTACAGCATGACCTGAGTCTGAAACTGCCGTAAATTTCATTCCTTCTTCCCATTTGATCTCTGCTTTTGACATATTACACCTTTTTTAAAATATCACTTGCAGCTACAAGCAATGGATCCCATACGGGTGAAAACGGAGGGGCATAACTCAGATCAAGCCTTGAAAGCTCGTCCGCTGTCATGCCTGCATACAGACCTGCAGCTACAATGTCTATCCTTTTTGAAACGCCTTCGCCTCCAACCATCTCTGCCCCAAGTAGTTTACCCTTTTTCTTTTCAACTACAAGCTTTATTGTTATGGGTTTGCTGCCGGGATAGTAGTGAGCCCTTGTTCTGGATGTAATCAGATTTGTAACAGCATTGAACCCGTTTTCCTTTGCATCCTTCTCTGTTAATCCTGTCCTTGCTACCTCAAGATCGAATACCTTCACAACGGAAGTACCCACAATACCTTTAAACGTCTCATTAGCGCCGGATATATTTGCACCGGCTATCTTCCCCTGCTTGTTGGCAGTTGTTCCAAGAGGGATATAAACATCTTTTTTAAGAATTATGTGCTTTGCTGTTGCACAATCTCCCGCAGAATAAATATGCGGAACATTTGTTTCCATCCTTTCATTTACAAGAATTGCATCGTGAGCACCTGTAACAATTCCAGCATCCTTTGCAAGCTTTGAATTTGGGTTAATCCCTATTGACAGAATAACAAGATCAACATCAAAGTTTCCATTTGTTGTTTCTATTTTTATACCTCCGTTATCTTTTTTTTCAAATAATCTAACTTCTGTTGATTTCATAAGTTTTATGCCATTTGCATCAAGGGTTTTTTCTACAACAGTATTTATTTCATCATCCATTGTACCTAGTATGTTAGGCAGTTTCTCAATAATAATAACCTCCATATTAAGTGCCCTTAAAACCTCTGCCATTTCCATGCCTATATAGCCAGCACCTATTATTGCCACTCTTTTTACAGGTCTTGACTTTATATAACCCTTAATCGCAATTCCATCCTCAAGTGTTCTAAGCTGAAAGATTCCGGGATTGTCTATACCCGGTATTTGAGGCTTAACCGGGGATGCTCCAGTTGTAATAGCAATATAATCATAAGGGAACGATAGATCCTTCTTATCATTATGATCTGTTGCATGAACAATCCCTGCTTTTGTATCAATATTAACTACTTCTATTTTTGTAAATACATCTATCTCTCGTTCTGTTTTAAACTTTTCTTTTGA
>JAMCPX010000058.1 GCA_023382265.1 Deltaproteobacteria bacterium
TATATATTTGATACGAGAGATACCTCTGCCGCCAGCATGAACCTGCGCCTTTACAACAAATCTTGGTGAGCCAAGTTGTTTTGCGGCATCATAAGCCTCATCCGCGGAAAAGGCTACTTTGCCTTTAGGTACGGCAACACCGAATTTACCCATTAATTCTTTAGCCTGATATTCGTGTATATTCATTTCTACTCCTTTTAAACAATATTGATATCCTCTCTTCATAGGGGCAAACCTGCGTGTCTGCCTTTACAAGAAAATGCCCTGCTGTCATTGCTATCCGCCTAATATGACGGATTAGAGGCAATTCATTGCCACTACAACCTCGTTGTTGCAAGCGCGACTTTGAGTTTTGATATCCATTCCGTTATTTTTATTTCTTTTGGACACGCCTCCATACAATTAAAAATTGTGTGGCATCTAAATACGCCGTGTTTATCGTTAACAAGATTGAGCCTTTCTTCTGCAGAGGTATCTCTCGTATCAAATATATATCTGTATGCCTTAACCAGTGCCGCTGGACCGATATATTCATCATCAGCCCAGAACGACGGGCATGACGATGTACACGCACCGCAGAGTATACATTTACTTGCATCCTCAATCAAAGCCTGCTCCTCAGGGGATTGCAAACGTTCACGATCCGGCAGAGGTTCATCATTTATTAGATACGGCTTTATTTTTATAAACTTATTATAGAATTTATCGAGATCCACAACCATATCCTTTATAATGGGGAATGATGGCAGAGGTTCTATAGTTACATTTTCACCCGTATCTTTGATAAGTGTCTGACAGGCAAGACCATTTTTACCGTTTATTTTCATTGCGCACGAACCGCAGATTGCATGACCGCATGACCTTCTAAAAGCAAGCGTCTCATCCTGGTGCCATTTTATATCGTTAAGACAGTTTAATATAGGGGTCTGCTCTTCCGCATCTACACTATATTCTTGATAATAAGTTCTATCATTTTCCGGATCATACCTCTTAATCTTGATCTGTACCTTCATTTTAATATCTCCTTTCCTGTGGTTTATATCTTGTTATAGAGACATCTCTAGTAGCAATTCTAGGAGTAGCTCCCTGTACCCTGAAAACGAGTGTATGTTTTAAAAAGTTTTGATCATCCCTTTTAGGATAGTCAACTCTTGAATGCGCACCGCGGCTTTCTTTTCTGTATATCGCGGATGCAAGCGTTGCTTCAGCATATTCAAGCATATTACCAAGCTCAATTGCTTCTTTCATTTCCATATTAAATGTTGAAGCTTTATCAATAAGCCTTACGTTCTCATATCTTTTCTGGAGCTCTTTAAGTGCACTAAGCCCTTCTTTAAGGGTTTTTTCATCTCTGAAAACAGAACATTTCTGCCACATAATATCCTGAAGGTTTTCTCTTAATTTGCTGACAAGCTCTTGACCCGTTGAATTCGTAAGGTTAGTAATCATCTCTACCGTTTGTTTGCCTTCATCGCCTTTCAATTCCGGCTTATCTACCTGTTGAATATATTTATACATGTGCTTACCTGCTTTTCTGCCAAACACAACGGTATCCACAAGTGAATTTGCTCCGAGTCTGTTTCCGCCGTGTACTGATTCACAAGCAGCCTCACCAGCCGCATACAATCCTTTAACCGTATTGCCTTTATCATCAGCGATAACAAGCCCGTCTTCATAGTTTGTTGGGATACCCCCCATGTAATAATGCATTGTCGGCATAACAGGTATCGGCTCTTTTGTACAATCTACACCGGCATAAGTTATCGTAAACTGGTATATCTCCGGCAGCTTTTCAAGTATTGCCTTTTTACCAATATGATGTATCTGAAGCAAAACATGATCCTTCTTAGGCCCCACGCCCCTGCCTTCCATTATTTCCGTGTATATGGCCCTGGAGGTAAGATCCCGCGGAGCCAAATCTTTGAATTCGGGTGCATATTTTTCCATAAATCTTTCACCTTTGCCGTTTAGCAGAAATCCTCCTTCGCCTCTGACACCTTCTGTTATAAGAATACCGAGGGGATACAAACCCGTTGGATGAAATTGAGGAAACTCCATATCCTGTAAAGGTAATCCAGACTTATAAATAAGACCAAATCCATCACCTGTAGACTCATGCGCATTTGATGTTACCTTGTAAATCCTTCCGCCCCCGCCAGTCGCGATTAAAACAGATTTAGCAGAGAAAACATGAACGTTTCTCTTTCTTAAATCATAGGCAACAACACCTTTGCAAACATTGTTATCAATAATCAACTGGGTAACCACAAATTCACTATAATAATGAACATTTTCTTTTATACTCTGTTCATATAGAGTATGCAGCATAACATGGCCCGTCCGATCAGCCGCATAAGCTATCCTGGGCCTTGAATGTCCTCCAAAATCCCTCTGTGCAATCTTACCGTCGGGCATCCTGCTAAACGGCACACCCATGTGTTCAAGCTCTATAACTGTCGGAGGCGCTTCCTTACACATGTACTCAATAGCATTCTGGTCTCCAAGATAATCGCTGCCCTTTACAGTATCAAACATATGCAATTCCCAGGAATCTTCACCTTTTGCTTTGTTATTATTAAGAGATGCTGCCACCCCGCCTTGAGCAGTCGTTGAATGCGAACGAGTTGGGAACACCTTTGTAATAACAGCAACATCTGCTATTGATGCGACTTCGATCGCCGCCCTTGTGCCGGCAAGCCCTGCACCAATTATTATAACATCATGATAATGATTTTTTATATTCATCTGCATTGTTCTCTCCTTATATTTTGGGTGTAAAAGTTATGATTGTAAGTGCGCCGAGTATAAGGAAAATGAATCCTGCAAGAACTATTGTTGAGTATATAACAATCCTCCAGCCGTCCTTATGTACGTAATCATCCACTATGACCCATAATCCTGCCATGCCGTGATATAGTGCAAATATAAGGAATGCAAGATCAAAGGTTTTCCAATATAGAGATGCGAGTCTTGGAGCCACCGTCTTATAATCTATCTCGCCTGTTCCTATAAAATGCATAACCGTAAAATGCACTAACAGCACAACTACAAGAAATATCCCTGTGATACGCTGATAAAACCACCTTTTTATACCTGAATTGCCTGAAACTAATTTAATATTCATATCCGCCTCCTATTGCAAATGTAAATGACTTAAAAAGGGTACCGCACCTGCAAAGAGCAGGATTATACCAATCGCCACTGTAGCCCAGAACAAAGGCTTCTGAATCAGTGAACCCTTTACAAAATCAATTATGATAATGCGCAATCCATTGATCGCATGATAAAGAATTACACCCCATAAACCGAGCTCTAATATTTTAAACATAGGTTGGTTCAAAAACTTCATAACGGTGTCAAAGCCCTGCGGGGTTTCAAGCCTGTGGATCACCCAGATGTGTATTAACAAATAACCAATCAAAGCCAAGCCCGATAACCTGTGCAGTATCCACGCAACTGTTCCTGAATGATACCTGTAACTAAACTCGTAAATCTTTTTCTTTGCCATTTATATGCCTCCTAAATTTGTTTATATACTTCTACACCTTTGACGTAAAGGTCATTACCGTAAGCATCATTTATGACAATAGCAGGAAAATCTACTACCTCAATCCTCCTTACTGCTTCAGGACCAAGGTCATCATAAGCAATGATATCAGATTTCTTTATGGACCTGGCGATCAATGCACCTGCTCCGCCTGTTGCGCCAAAATATACAGCCCTGTATTTTATGCAGGCATCAATAACATCTTTTGCTCTCCAGCCTTTTCCGATCATGCCTTTCAATCCCAGTTTTATCAGTGCCGGCGCATAAGCATCCATCCTGTAGCTGGTGGTTGGACCTGCGGACCCTATCGGTTTACCGGGTTTTGCAGGTGAAGGACCAACATAATATATGATCTGACCCCTTATGTCAAAAGGCAGTTCCTCTCCTCTATTTAACGCATCCACCATTCTCTTGTGTGCGGCATCCCTGCCTGTGTACATCACGCCTGTTATTAAAACACTGTCATCACTCTTCAGTTTTGATACCGTATCATCCGTTAAAGGCGCAGTTATTCTTATCACTTCTCCCATATTTGCCTCATATTATTATTTCTTTGTGTCTTGCTGAATGACACTGTATATTTACAGCAAGAGGTAAACTCGCTATATGGCATGGCTCAACAATAATATGGACTGCAAGAGCTGTAACCCTGCCGCCGAGCCCCATTGGTCCTATGCCAAGTTTGTTGATAGAAGTAAGCAGTTCATTCTCGAGTTTGTCAAGCTCCGGATCCGGATTCGGCACATCTAATGGTCTTAATAACGATTTTTTTGCAATGATTGCAGAACGTTCAAAGGTTCCGCCTATTCCAACTCCAACAATGACAGGAGGGCATGGATTTGATCCCGATTCTTTTACCCTCTCTACGATATACTTTTTTATACCTTCAAGTCCATCCGAAGGCTTCATCATCATCACCCTGCTCATGTTCTCACTGCCGCCGCCTTTTGCAGCCATCGTTATTTTTATTTTGTCTCCGGGAACGATCTCATAATGAATGATTGCCGGTGTATTATCGCCGACATTCTTTCTTGTAAACGGATTACAGGTGGACTTTCGCAAATAGCCGTCTTTATAGCCCTTTCTGACGCCTTCGTTTATTGCCTCCGTAATAAGCCCGCCTGTAATGTGTACTTCCTGTCCGAGCTCAACAAAAAATACGGCAAGCCCTGTATCCTGACACATGGGAACTTCTTCATTATGGGCTATCTCGTCATTCTCTATGATTTGCTTTAGAACATCCTTTCCCTGTGGAGAAACCTCCCGGTTATGTGCATCTCTAAGCACCTTCATAACGTCCTCTGGGATATCGAAATTAGCCTTGGTGCAAAGATTACCTACGGTCTCCGTGATCTGTTTTGCTTTTATTTCACGCATCCTATTTTACCTTCTCCAAATAATTTGTTTATTGATTTTACAGGGGGCAAACCTATGTGCTCGCTCTTTTTTGAATGAGTGATTTTCAATCGGGCAGATGTGGTATCCAAGCTCTGTCTGTGCCTGGCCTGCCCCTGCTGTTAAGGTCATAATAACTTCAACCCGTCTATCTCGTTCTTCTGTCTCGTTACTGCTTCTGCCGATTTATTAAGTGCCTGTACTTCTTCACCGTTCATTTTTATCTCAATAATCTTTTCTATGCCGCTTTCTCCGAGTTTTACCGGAACACCCATAAACACATTATTTAATCCGTACTCTTTAGTGCAAAGTGTTATAGCAGGTAGGATCTTTTTCTTGTCCTTTACTATCGACTCCACCATTTCCACCGCTGATGCGGCAGGTGCATAATAAGCGCTTCCCGTTTTCAGAAGCTTTACGATCTCACCGCCTGCTACCCTTGTTCTTGCAACAATAGCATCAAGCCTGTCCTTTGCTATAAGTTCACTTACGGGTATGCCTGCTACATTTGTATACCTCACAAAAGGCACCATCTCATCACCATGGACCCCGATAACAAACGCATTTATATCTTCTACCGATACACCCAGTTCCATGGCTATGAATGTTCTAAATCTGGATGAATCAAGCACACCGGCCATACCCATAACCCTTTCCTTCGGGAATTTGCTTGTCTTGTAAGCAACATAGGTCATCCCGTCAACAGGGTTTGCCACGACAATTATAATGGCATCAGGAGAATACTTTGCTACATTATCCGTAACCTCCTTAACGATTTTGACATTCGTTTGAAGCAGATCTTCCCTGCTCATACCCGGCTTTCTCGGCATACCGGATGTAATGACAATAACATCCGAATTCTTTGTTTCTTCATAACTGTTTGTACCTATAATGTTCACATCTGAGCCGTAAATAGGTCTTGCCTGCATAAGGTCAAGTGCTTTTCCTTGCGGCATGTCCTGAACTATATCAACGAGAACAACATCACCAAGTTCTATCGCTGCGAGCCTTTCTGCTGTTGATTCTCCAACATGGCCCGCACCAACTACCGTTATTTTTTTTCTTGACATAAAAACCTCCTTTTTAAGCCGTAGGCTTATTTTTAAATTTTTAATTTCCTGATTACACTGTCCATATTATCAACTATCGCTTTAGCAAACTCTGATGACTTCAGCAGTGCTGCACCTTCCATCTGCCTCTCAAGATCATAAGTAACTTTTTTCTGCTTAATAGTTTCTCCCAGGGATTCTTTAATCACTTGACTCACAGAATCCCATCCGAGATACTCAAACATCATTGCACCGGATAAGATCACCGATCCCGGGTTTACCTTATCCTGACCGGCATATTTGGGAGCTGTACCATGCGTTGCTTCAAATATTGCATAAGGAATACCTATGTTGCCGCCCGGTGCCATGCCGAGGCCTCCAACCTGTGCAGCGCATGCGTCTGATAGATAATCGCCGTTCAAATTGGGTGTTACAATAATATCGTATTCATCCGCCCTCGTGAGCACCTGCTGAAACATGTTATCGGCAATCCTGTCTTTTATAATAAGCTTGCCTGCCGGTGCCTTTCCATTATACTGTTTCTCTACTTCTTCTTCCGTAACTATCCTGTCCCTGAATTCCTCTTTTGCAACCTGATACGCCCATTCCCTGAACGCACCTTCGGTGTACTTCATTATATTGCCTTTGTGATCAATGGTTACGTTCCTACGTTTTTTATCAAGTGCATACTTGATAGCCATTCTCATAAGTTGTTTTGTTGCAGTTATGCTTATCGGCTTTATCCCTATACCGGAATCATCTCTTAACTTTGCCCCCATTTCATCCTTAAGAAACCTTATGAGCTTTATTGTCTCAGGCACACCCTGCGCCCATTCAATACCTGCATATAGATCCTCCGTATTCTCTCTGAATATTATTACGTCCATTTTTTCGGGGTGTTTAACAGGGCTTGGCACACCGGGAATGTATTTTACAGGTCTCATACACGTAAAGAGGTTTAATTTTTGCCTCAATGCAACATTCAGGCTCCTGATACCTCCGCCAACGGGTGTTGTAAGAGGTCCCTTTATCCCTACAATGTGCTCCTGAATAGCAGAAAGTGTTTCATCCGGCAGCCATGTATTAAATTTTTTAAATGCCTTTTCTCCGGCGTAGACCTCTTTCCATACGATCTTCTTTTTACCATTAAATACCTTTTTTACTGCAGCATCAAAAACAATCTGGGACGCGCGCCATATATCAGGGCCTGTACCATCACCTTCTATAAATGGTATAATAGGATCATCGGGAACTATCAACTTATCGTTTTCAAAACCTATCTTTGTTCCATTTGCCATAGTATATATCTCTCCTTTTATTATTTTATCATTCCGCTCTTGACACTAAATCCAGTTTTTATTTTTCATGGATTCCTGCTTTCGCAGGAATGACATTAATTATTCTTTACCGTATAATTCAACAAACCACCTTCTATGATGATCTCCACCTGTCGTGGTGTCAAGCTATGTTTTAAAAAAAGTTCTTTTCCTGTGCCTGTATGTGCGGCAATCCTGTTTGAACCGGTTATCTGTGTTTTTATGTCCTTAATCTCAACGGTATCCCCTTGTCTTATTGAGTCATAATCAGCCTCATTCTCAAACATCAGAGGGATAATCCCGAAGTTAACAAGATTTGCATAATGAATCCGCGCGAACGATTTTGTTATTACAGCCTTTACCCCGAGATACATAGGCGCAAGAGCTGCATGCTCTCTGCTTGAACCCTGTCCGTAGTTAACCCCGCCTACGATAAACCCGCCGTTGTTTTCTTTTGCACGCTTTGGAAAATCGGGATCAACCCTTTCAAAAACGTGTTCAGCCATTGCGGGAATGTTCGATCTGAAAGGCAGCACCTTTGCACCGGCAGGCATGATATGATCGGTTGTGATGTTGTCCCCGACCTTTAATAATATAACCCCTGATATTGTATCTTTTAAAGCCTCTCTTCTCGGAAGCGGCTTTATATTAGGACCTCTTACAATATCAACGCTCTCGGGTTTCCTGGAAGGTTTTATAATCATGCTGTCATCAATTATAAATTTTTTGGGCCACGCAATCTTAACGGGTTTACCCATCTTTCTCGGATCTGTTAATACACCTTTTATAGCTGATATAGCCGCTGTTTCAGGGCTTAACAGATATATCCTTGCATCGGGTGTTCCACTCCTTCCTTCAAAATTCCTGTTATAAGTTCTAATTGAAACTGCCGCGCTCGCTGGTGCCTGTCCCATACCGATACAGGGGCCGCAAGCCGTCTCAAGAATCCTTGTACCCGCAGACAGCAGATCGGATAATATGCCGTTTTTTGTAATCATGTTAAGTACCTGTTTTGAACCCGGAGATATGGCAAAGCTAACGTCGGGATGAACCTTTTTACCTTTCATGATCTTACCCACTGTTACAAGGTCTTTATATGATGAGTTTGTGCAGCTGCCTATTGCTACCTGATCTATTTTTAACCCTTCAACCGCTTTTACCTCTACCACATTATCAGGGCTATGCGGCTGGGCAACAAGCGGGACAACCTTTGATAGATCTATTTCTATAACTTCATCGTATTGAGCATCTTTATCAGCCATAAGATTTTTCCATTGTTTAACCCTGCCCTGTGCGGACATATAAGCCTTTGTCATCTCATCACTCGGGAATACAGACGTCGTAGCACCAAGTTCGGCACCCATATTTGTTATTGTCGCCCTTTCAGGGACAGAAAGGGTTTTAACGCCGTCTCCGCCATATTCAAAAATCTTGCCAACCCCGCCTTTAACAGTAAGCCTTTTCAATAGTTCCAATATGATATCTTTTGCGCTTACCCATGGCTTAAGCCTCCCTGTGAGTTTTACAAGAACAACCTTTGGCATACTAAGATAAAACGGCCCGCCGCCCATTGCTACAGCGACATCAAGTCCTCCTGCCCCTATTGAAATCATGCCAATCCCTCCGCCTGTCGGGGTATGGCTGTCCGAACCGAGCAGTGTTTTACCGGGTGCGCCAAAACGTTCGAGATGAACCTGATGGCATATACCGTTACCCGGCTTTGAAAAATGGATCCCGTATTTTGATGATATTGTCTGCAAAAACTTATGGTCGTCCGCATTTTCAAAACCAGTTTGCAATGTATTATGATCAACGTAACTTACGGACAATTCCGTTTTAACCTTCGGGATACCCATTGCTTCAAATTGTAAATATGCCATTGTGCCTGTTGCATCCTGAGTAAGTGTTTGATCAATCTTAATTGCTATCTCTTCGCCCGGAATCATCTTGCCTGATACAAGATGAGAAGAAATTATTTTTTGTGTAATATTCTGTCTCACATAGCCTCCTTAAAAAACTATAAGATATCTTGAATATTGTATACAAATTTGATTTTTACATTGTCAACAAAAACTATAATTTTTTATATGGCATTATCATAGCGCATACAGACTGCAAGTTCATTTGTAAAATTTAAAACCTTGTAAAAAGGGTAAAAGGATTCCGTCATCCGTATACTGCATAGGACATGAAAGATATAAAATGCAGGGTGTGTTTTGTGCTTCGAGCCACATATTACCATGTGCATTAAGCGCCAAATAAAAAAAGAAAAGGCGTGCATAAAGCACGCCTTGTAACAACGGATAAGAGACTAAGAGGTAATGTTAAAAAAGAAACCTGTATCCTCCCATAAGTTCATAGCTGCCAACATCAACGCTTGTACTTGAACCGTTAAAGGTAGCACTTTCACTGATTGGAAGTGAGATTTCAACAGTAACTGCCCCATTATGGGTTACTAAAAAGTCTGCTCCTCCGACAATTTCTAACCCAATACCGCTTCCACTTATAGAAGTTGAATAACCTCCACCACTAACAGAAATACTCGGACTGTTGTATACAGGACCAAGACCAAAGAATGGTGTTATCTTGCCCAAAGGTATTGTCCCGAGTGCATCGACTTTGATCGCGAAATTGCTGAAATTTTCAGTGGCGCCGTTTATATTAGCGCTTGAGACACCAAGATAATCAAGTTCCGCTGATACAGCAAAATACTTCATAAAATTATACCGCCCGTCAACTCCAACACCTACTCCTGGACCAAAATTATTTAATCCGGGATTACTGCCGTTGGGAAAGAAAATAATAAGTTTAGGTGCGACAGACCATACCTGATTTACTCTCCCATTATAATCCGCTTTTGAAGATACTGCAAATCCAATGATTATCAAAGATGCTAATATTGTCATACAGATTCTTTTCATACTTTTTTCTCCTTTTATTATTATTAGTTTTGTTACATTTATTAATGGAACAGCTTTCTTTTTGTCTTACAAACTAACCCATCCTCTATTTTCCCATTGGCAAGGACAGGACAGCTTAATTTGATATGTCTAAGCGTATAACACACGAAAAGTCACAAATTGGTCACATATTGAGATTTTTTGTAAAACAAAAAATGCATTTAAAAATAGCGATAGAGTTGTATCACTCCCTGCATTTGCTACAACAACCAAGTCAAAACGGCTTAAATATGACTCAACAGCTACAAATACCACTAAACTCGGGTATGCCAAGCTGATAATGATTTGCTGAAGATTTAGTTTATTTTTCAAGACCTTATAAAAAACGTCCCCAACGGGATTTGAACCCGTGTTACCACCTTGAAAGGGTGATGTCCTTGGCCGGGCTAGACGATGGGGACACAACAATCATACCCTACTGAGGGTATAATTCTCTAAAACTCTATAGAGATTCTTCACTTCGTTCAGAATGACACCGGTCATTCATGGTGGTGCAGCCACGAAGAATCTATTCTAAAAATGAGCCACGCGGGGCTCGGACCCGCGACCCCCTGCTTAAAAGGCAGATGCTCTACCACCTGAGCTAGTGGCTCTTAATCGATCTTTTCTATAAAATACCTTGCTGCTTTCAGATAATCTTTAACAGCATTCGTATCATAAATAAGTCCTCTAATACGTATCATCCTCTACAGGGACTTTTTTTAATATCTCTTTTGCATTATTTAGATATCTAATAGCATCTTTCATGTTAACACCGATTTTAAATATTATATACTGTAGAGATTATGTCAAGACAAAATACAAGCAATTAAACCCCTTGCTTTCACTTAACAGGAAGGGATGTCTACTGAAGTCCCCATAATATGAGTGCATATGGGGTCTAAATTCGTCCTTCCCGGTCCAGGCACCGCTGAAGCATCCCGCCTCCTCCGTAAACGGGGAGGGAATTTAAAAATAAAAAAATCCCCTCCCCTTTCAACTCTCTCCTGAGAGGAAGGGCGAGGGGGCTGTAAGAAAAATTATCTTTTTACCAGATCGGGTTCTCTGTTGTGAATGGTTTACCCGCGTTTGTCGTATCCGTAAACAACCCGTAGATGCCGCCTGCGATGAGCTTATCTAATGAATATACTGATGCTGACTGGAATCCTGCTGGTGTTGCTGCCGGACATGGAGATGATCCACAGAACTCAAGCATCTGACTTAAGTCGATTGAAAGTATGCCGCCAAATGTTGGATCAGCAAACGAGATATACGGGATCATTGCCGGTAATGATCCAAGTAAAGAAATACTCAAAGGACCTGCTGTTACAGGCACTGAAATGCCGTCTGGCGATATATTTGTGTTTGTACCATCTGTAAAGTGGCTTGCATCACCTGCTTCATAATACCACGGCATGCCGCCTGTTGTAGCTGTAATCTCTGCCTCTATCTGGAATTGATTCTGATCACCAGCATTACTTGCAAGCGTTGGTAAAAATGAGTTGATGGGCTTTGGAGTCTTAAAGTAGTAGTATGGATCCAGCGCTACCACGTTTGATGTAAAATCATCGCCTGTGAAGCCTAATGACTCAAGCAGGGGGTTTACATCCGTCGGTACTATCTGTGCAGGGCTGTTAGTTTTAAGGTTGCCAGCCATATTACTGAGTAGTGCAGATATTGCCGGCATAAACTTCTTTGATACGTTTGCCGGGATTGTAATTGTTCCATCCGAAGCTATACCGCTACCATTCATTGTAACCCCCAATCCACCGACCATACCTACTACATCTGTCACACAATTTGTCGTTGTGGTCGGATCGGTACAGCCAAGCTTTATAGTATCACCACCGTCAACCACACCATCTCCGTTTACATCCGTATACTGGATTATCTTTGCAGGATTGCCCGCATCTTTTGCAAGGGCCGCCGGCAGGTTTTGTATCTCCTGCATTGCATCAGCCATATCAGCACCTGCCTGAGTCATTAAAGTAGCTCCATTGGATGTGAAACCAAGGAATGAAGGACATTGATAATAAGCCGCACCTATTCCTCTTAATCCACCTATCTTGTCTGAACTGAATGTTGTCAAAGCAGCTTTTAACGGTGTCAGCTGTCCTATTAAGCATTGCACACCGAGTGTTTGTGCAGAAAGTGAAGCAATAGCGGCATTAAGCATATTTGCTGTTGAGCCGAGCACACTTGCCTCTGCAGGACCCCACTGAGTTCCAAAAGTCATCTGTATGTCAATATAAGGCAGAGATAATGAAGAAGACCCCCCGCCGACAGTGCCAAGGAGCGAAGATACCGTTGAAAGATCCGGCTTAATCTCAATTGGAAGCGCCGGCAAAGTAAACTCGCACCCCTGACTCTCTATGACAGCGGTTCTGGTTGGTATATCCTGCAAATCAATATTAACTGCCGTAAATGTATTCCCGATTGTATCTGTAAGCAGGTTGGTTATAAGATTTGCCACAAGCTCTGTTAACTGAACGTTTGCTGCGTCCTGGAAATCGGCAAGTGTCATTCCCCAGTTTGCGCTGCAATTATTTGGATCAGATTTAAGTACCTGAAGGAATGCAGATTTTGCTCCGGCCGGATTTTTCGCTGCAAGTGCGTCACTGCCCTGCTGTATAAGTTGTGCAACAGTTGGTCCGGTATTACCTTTACCTCCGCTGCCTGATGAACCGCAGCTTGATACCATCGCACCTGCTGTTATTAAACCAATTGCCAATAAACTAAACTTTGTTAATTTCATATTTCCCTCTCCTTTTATGTGTTATATTTTTAATCAATGAAAGCATGGGACGAATCATGATTCGCCCCATGCAAATTTATCATATACTTTTAATCTGTAAAAGTTGTTCCTGTCACAGTCTCAAGGTTAAACATGTAAAACGCATTGTATGTTGTCCCTGGTGTTGTTGTAAATGTCGAACCTGTTGCAGGATCGATAAGATTAAACTCTTGGGTAACAGTGCTAATTCCTACCCCGGGGGTTCCTACACTTTTTGACACAGCATTACCTGTTCCTGCTATTTCCAAATAGCCGGTTGTTGGATCTGTTTGTGCAAGTATTGCATAAGGCAGATAACTTGCAATATTTGTTACTTGGGAACCTGCTGTTGTAGTAATCTCAAGTGCTGTTGTTGATGTGGGACCGAAGCCTGTTGAGCCATTACCAGGTATACTTCCAAGGCCAGTTGGTGATATCCATGAGGCTGATAACGTATTTGGCGAACCTGTAAAAGTCCCGACAACTGTAAGATTACCCTGTGAATCACAGAAGGTCGACACAAGGCTTGCTGCGCTACCAAGTGCACTGCATTTAACAACCGCATAAACCGTGCCGCCGGTAATAGAACCGCCGGTAGTAATCTGACCGCTTAATGCAAACGGGTTTAATGGTATTGAGATACGGGAAACAGTTATTGTTACCTGCCCGCTTGACTTGAAGTAAGAGCCGTCATAGGTTGCGCTAAGAGGGATCGTAAAGCCGCTCGGCTTTATATCCGTTGGAGAAACAGCCTGCGCTGCCTCACCGCCATACAGGATCATGGACCCAATAAAAGTTGTAGGATTCGGAAGTGTTCCACCAACAACTACCATTGCTATAGGCAGACTATTTAATGCACCGCCAAGAACGGCTGATATCCCGGGGGGCTGAGTAACATTGTTTATAAGCACTATAAAACTGCTGCCTATACCTGCGCCCGGAATTCCTGCTGAAGCAACTGTTGTGAATGTGTTATATTGTGTTGTGGAATAGGTTTTATTATTTAGCGTGTAACTGAAGTTTGTTGTTACATTGAATGTTGTTTTTGTTGGTAGAAAACCCGTTGGAACAATGTTAATTGAGCTCCCGTCATAAGCAATTGATGTTGTAAACGGTAGGCTTGGGCTTAAAGAAACCCGAACTGTTGCAGGATCAAGAGTGCCGCTTACATTACCTAATACAATGGAAACACCCTCTGTTATTAATGCGTTTAGACCAACCGCATCCACTGTTCCTGTAGACGGTTGTAAAGTTAATGCAACAGTTGCCCCGGCAGGTGTACTGCTACTGCTGCTACTGCTGCCGCAGCTATAAACCATTGTCATGACAAGCAAGACAGCGATTGAAAGTCCAAAAAACCTGAATGTGATCTTTTTCATTTTGCTCTCCTTAATAATTATATTTATTTTTTTTATACCAATTTACAAAAATATTGTCAAGCAATAAATCTTAATCAATGTATCAACATACCAAATCTATTCCACCTTACGTGCAGCGTCTTTGGGTTCCATGAAAAATATATAACCCATGCCTTGCCGAGAATCAAGTCCCTTTTCACAAAACCCCAGAACCTCGAGTCATTTGAAAAATCCCTGTTATCTCCCATCATAAAGTATTCTCCCTTCGGCACAACAATGGGTCCGAAGTTGTCTCTCGGCGATACATTCGCCGACAGGATGTCCGAATCTCCATGATACGCATAAGGTTCATACAATGCTTTTCCATTTATATAGACTTGTTTGTTTATGATTTGTAACTTATCGCCCGGCAGGCCTATTGCCCTTTTTATAAAATCTATCGATTCATCCTTTGGATACTCAAACACAACAACATCTCCTTCTTTCGGGTTCTCGAGAGGCAGTATCACGTGATTCGTAAAAGGTATGTGCATGCCGTATATGAATTTACTGACCAGTATATGATCCCCTACAAGCAATGTGGGCTCCATCGAGCCTGAGGGGATCTTAAATGCCTGTATGATGAATGCCCGTATGATCAACGCAAGAACAATCGCTGTTGCAAATGCCTCTACGTATTCTCTTATTATCCCTTTTTTCTTTTTCTCTTTTGTCATATCATCTCCTTATATATAATATAAATCCGAAACCTAATATCTAATCCTAATCCGTCTTCAGCACCGCAAGAAAAGCCTCCTGGGGTATGTTTACGGCACCGACGTGCTTCATCCTTTTTTTGCCCTCTTTCTGCTTTTCAAGCAATTTCCTCTTTCTTGTAATATCGCCGCCATAGCACTTTGCAAGCACATCCTTTCTCATTGCCCTGACACTCTCCTTTGCAATGATCCTTGAACCGATGGCAGCCTGTATCGCCACATCAAAAAGCTGTCTCGGTATAACCTTCCTTAACCTTTCCGTAAGTGCTCTTCCCCTGTAATATGCATTATCCTTATGCACAATCAGTGAAAGTGCATCCACAGGCTCGCCGTTGATAAGTATGTTAAGCTTTATAAGCTCCGACTTCCTGTATTCAAGAAATTCATACTCCATGGATGCATATCCGCGTGACAGAGATTTTAGCTTATCATAAAAATCACTGATGATCTCAGATAACGGCAGCTCATACACAAGCATAACTTTACTCCTGGTGAGGAATTTCATCTCTCTCTGGATACCTCTCTTATCCTCGCACATTTTCATGATTGCACCGACATAATCAGACGGGATGTGTATGGTAACTTTTACATAAGGTTCTTCTATATTTTCTATCAGCCTGTTCTCGGGAAAATTTGCAGGGTTCTCAACAACCATGGGCTTTCCATCCTGCAGATAGATTTTATAAGCGACCGTTGGAGCCGTTGAGATCAGTGAAAGCTCGTACTCCCTTTCAAGCCTTTCCTGAATGATCTCTTTATGCAGTAATCCAAGAAAACCGCACCTGAAACCGAAGCCGAGCGCGGAGGACGTTTCAGGCTCCGATGTAAATGAGGCATCGTTTAATCTCAGCTTTTCTATTGCCGCCTTCAAAGACTCATACTGATTATTTTCAACAGGATAGATGCCGGCAAATACCATCGGCTTCATCTGTTTAAAGCCTGGTAAGGGGGATGAAACAGGATTTTCATCAAGGGTAATTGTATCACCGATATTCGTATCATGAAGATCCTTTATGCCTGCTATTATCACGCCGACATCGCCTGCCGACAGATTCTGTACCTGTTTTACATAAGGAGCAAAAATAGCGAGATTCGTTACTTCATAACTACGTCCGGTTGAAAATATTCTTATCCTGTCGCCTAACTTCATTGAGCCGTCAAAAACCCTTACAACCATAATTACGCCCTGATAACTGTCATACCAGCTGTCGAAAAGCAGGGCACTTAAAGGTTTTTGAGGATCTCCTTTTGGCTGCGGTATGTGGGTTACAACCGATTCGAGTATCTCTTCAATGCCCGTACCTTCTTTTGCACTCGCAAGTATTGCTCCCGATGCATCAATGCCGATTATATCCTCTATCTCTTTTCTCACTCTTTCAGGTTCAGCGCCCGGCAGGTCGATCTTATTTATAACAGGGATGAGTTCCAGATTATTGTCAATGGCAAGATACGCATTGGCAAGGGTTTGTGCTTCTACACCCTGTGTGGCATCCACAACAAGCAGAGCACCCTCGCATGCCGCAAGGCTCCTTGATACTTCGTAAGAAAAGTCCACATGCCCCGGGGTATCTATAAGGTTAAACACAAAATCTTCACCTGATTTTGAACGATAATTTAATCTGACGGGTGAAGCTTTTATCGTAATGCCTCTTTCTCTCTCAAGTTCCATCTGGTCAAGGAACTGATCTTTTTTTTCTCTCAAAGAAAGCACGCCGGTGAATTCAAGTATCCTGTCGGCAAGCGTTGATTTGCCGTGATCAATATGTGCCACGATAGAAAAATTCCTGATGTGAAGCGTGTCCATCAATACTCCACATTCATGAGGAACAGCCCTTTTGCAGGAGCTCTTGCTAAACCCCATTTTTTGCATTCCGGTTCTATATAGTGCATTACATCCTCTGGCCGCATACTCCCTCTTCCTGCCTCAATAAGCGCAGATACAATATACCTCACCATGTGATGTAAAAAACCATCTGCCTTAATTGTTACGTAAATAAAGTCATCTTTTTTTTCTATATCAAGTTTCATGATATTTTTATATGTAGGAACTATTTTCTGTCTGCTCACAAACCCTGCAAAATCATGCTCTCCTTTTAAATAATTAGCAGCCTGTTCCATCGCATGAATATCCAATTTAAAAGCTACATGATAGCTGTACAGTCTATTCGTGGCTGTTCTGTATCTGCCGTTATAAATAACATACCTATACTCTCTTGCCTTTGCGTCCTTTCTTGCATTAAAACCTAATCGAACATCCTGTGCAGATTTTATAACAATATCGGATGGAAGATGTGCGTTGATCGCATAAGGCATTCTTTCAATAGAGATGCCCGATGATGTTATAAAATTTGCTGCCTGTGCCTTTGCGTGAACACCGGTATCCGTTCTTCCTGCACCTATTAACTTAATATGCTCACCTGTAACTTTTTCTATAGCTGATTTTATGGCCGATTGAATTGACGGTACATCAGCCTGTGTCTGCCAGCCGTTGTAGCTTGTGCCGTCATATTCTATTGTGAGTTTTATATTTCTTTGAATCACTCAAAACTCAAACCCAAGTGAACCAATGATATACTGTGTAGAAAAATTAAATCCGCTCGTTTTACCAAAGTCGTTAACAATGTCCTGGCCATACCTTAGATCAATATAAACATGGTCGATGCCGTACTCCGTTCTCAGGTAGCCGACATGCCTCATATCAATCGGATCAAGCAGCAAATGTATACCCGCTATAAAATCGTAGCCGTATCTATAACCGCTTACTATAGCTCCACCGGACGAAGCTATCTGATAAAATCCGGTTGCAACCGCGCCCGCCCCTACATAAGGGTATATCACCTGGTCATCCTTTACTCTGAGTTGTGCAACAACATTGAGTCTTGCGGGATAAATCATAAGCGTGTATTGCTGCCCAACACCTGTCTGGGCATATATGGTATCCTTGCCGGTCAGAAAGCTTAATGAGCCGTCAAGCCCTATGACATGATAAAATAAAATACCGGCACCGAGATTGTACACCGGTACATAACTTTTTTTATAAAATGATTTGAGTACCGGATCTTTTGTAAAACGCAGCGCCCCGGCACCAAGTGTAAGTTCATAATGAATATTCTCAGACGCAAATGCAGGTACACTGAGAAAACCTATAAGTAAAAATAGCATTATAGCCTTTTTTAACATTTATTATTCTCCTTTTACATATTCCCTTTCCCGATTTCAATCGCCGTTAACTTTCTCATGGATTCCCATTCTCACGGGAATGATACGAATTATAATATGTTTCATATCTAATTATAATAAATATTGTCCCCAGAAGTAATAGAATTGCCAGAGCTATAAAAATTTTCTGTACCATTGTCCCGTAAAGCACAACCATGCTTCCTAATACAAAAGGTTGAAGCATCACGCGGACAACTGCCCTTAATGTATCTCTACCTGCTATAAAATGCGCAATGGGCGGGCTTAATTTATAATATGTTTTTACGAACCATATTCCGGGTTTATTGGTCAGCAATATTTTATTCCTGAACTGTCTTAATACCCACACATCAAATTGATCATATGAGCCGTAAGCTGCCGTTGCGATAAAGCAATTGCCCTTCTGACCTGAAAGATCGGAAGGACTGGGGATATAAACAGGCGTAACGGTTGTAATATTGCTTAATGTACTCTTATTCGCAGCCAGATCATAAGCGATAGCTCCGATATAATAAAGCGTTCCGTTGGTAAGCCCGTTCAGCGTGTAAGATGTCGTATTCCCTGCATCAACAACGGTTGACGGCAGACTATTGATATCAAACATGGAGGTAGAATAATACACATAGTATCCTCCAAGGTATTGAGATGTGCTTGCTGTCCAGTTCAGATAAGCTTTTCCGTTATTTGGCAGGGCGGAAAGATTAGAAGCAGGTGACGGAGGAACGGTTAATAATAAAATACTTGTTGATGCGTATGCAACAATACCTTGAGTGGTTGTTACGTAGATGTATATCGTGTATGGACCATTTTTGCCTCCGGCAAGATTGATAAGGTCGGATGCATAAATAGGCATTGTCATTGTCTGTCCTGCTGTTACAGAACCGCTGCCTCCGGGCAATGGAATACCGCTCCCCTTCGTACCATTGCCGCCAATCTCTGCCTCGTACGTTCCCGACATAGTCGACGACCATGTAATTACGGATGTATTATTGGTTGTGTTATTTATAGCAGAAGGCTTTGTAGAGGATATCGTAACTACGCTTGAAAGTTCATAAACCGTGCTTGCCGAATAATCTGTTACGTACATGTCCGAACCATTTGAAGTAACATAAGCCTGCTTGAGGTATGAGCCCAGAGATAGGGTGTTTATTACGGTATTGGTAGATGTCTGAATATAGGTAATGCCGCCTGTCGGGGAATTAATAACCATTAAAGTTGAGCCGTCAGGCGTTATTGCAAGGCCATTTGGATGCCCGCCTGAGGATGAGCCGAGAGAGATGGTATTAACAACACTGTTGGAAGACGTGTTTATAACAGATATAGTATTATCATTCGCATTAGCAACATAAAGCTTTGTTTGATCGGGTGTTAATAATATCGCTGACGGATATGATCCGGTAGTAATGGTTGTTGTCACTCCGTAAGTACCGGATGCATTAAAATTATATTGAAATACATTTACGGCATTTGATGTACTGTTGGCTACATAAACCGCATTTGCACTTGAATTTGCCGCTATACTTATAGGACCGCCTCCCCATGTTTGCACAGTGGTTGGAGATGAAGAACCAACCGGAAAATATGAGAATGTATCATTTGCATAATTTGTTACAAATACAGTGTTATTGGCTATGCAAATACCGATAGGTCCGCTCCCGACTGAAATCGTGGACGTAGTAAAGCCGGTTGAGCTGTTCAGGTTTATGGCATAAACAGAATTATTTCCATAGTTTGTAACATAAGCCGTTGTTCCATCATGAGTAATAGTTACCATTGATGGATTTGTTCCGAGAAGGACTTTTTGAGCAATCTGGTTGTTTGAAAAGTTGATAAGGTCTACATAGCCTGTCTGGCTTTCAGCCACAACAACGTACGTCCCGTTTCCTGCAATACCATAGGGGCCGTTGCCGACAGAAATAGAGCCAATCTTTGTATTTGGGAAGGCGTAAGAAATCGTTGTACTAAATAAGATCAATGCGGCTATCACCATAATTATAGGCAAAAATGATGATAAAAGCTTCCCTGTTTCCAGAATAGGGCGGAGCGTTGCCCCGCTCCTGCATTTATCTGATCTATTGCCGGTCATTACAGGCACAGACCCCACATGCAAACACTCCTGTTTCATAATAACCCGTCTTTTATCATCTGTTCTGCTATCTGTATAGCATTCAGTGCAGCACCCTTTTTTAATTGATCGCCCACAACCCAGAAATTTAAACCGTTCTCAACGGAATCGTCCTCTCTTATCCTGCCCACATAACAATCATCTTTTCCAGCTACAAACAGAGGCATTGGGTATTTCTTATTGGCCGGGTCGTCTTCCACCTGAACACCCGGAAAAGCGTTTATAAGTTCCATCGCCTTTTGTCTTGTGATCTTTTTCTCTGTCTCGATATTAACTGCTACAGAATGCGCCCTGAAAACAGGCACCCTGACGGTCGTCGGGGAAACCTTTATCGTCTGATCGTTCAATATCTTTCTTGATTCATTGATAAGCTTCATCTCTTCTTTTGTATATCCGTTCTCGAGAAATACATCAATGTGCGGAAGAACATTAAATGCGATCTGATATGGAAATGCTTCCACCTTTAGAGGCTCGCCTTTTACATAAGCCCTTACCTGGGCTTCAAGCTCTGCCATTGCCTTTGCACCGGCGCCTGAAACCGCCTGATAGCTTGTTGCAACCATTCTTTTTATCTTACCGTACATATGAAGAGGTGCAGCACCCATTAATGTAACAATGGTAGTGCAATTCGGATTTGCGATGATCCCTCTTTTTTTATACAGCTTTATTGCATCAGGATTTATCTCCGGCACGATAAGAGGAATATCGGGTTCCATTCTGAATGCAGAGCTATTATCAATCACAACGGCACCTGCCTTAACTGCGTGTGATGCAAATTCTTTACTTCTTGAAGCACCGGCTGAAAACAAAGCTATCTCAACCCCTGTGAATGACTTTGTTCCAAGCTCTTCTACGATTACAGCCTCTCCATTAAATTTTAATTGTTTACCCTTTGACCTGTTTGATGCAAGCAGTTTTAGTTCTCTAACAGGAAATTTTCGTTCCTCAAGTAATTCCAACATTACCTGTCCCACCGCGCCTGTTGCCCCTGCAATAGCGACTGAATAACTTTTACTGCCCATTTTTTTCAACTCCTTTTATTTAATTGTACTCTATTTTTTACCATTTCAATCTGTCTGCCCTTACAAAAGTTATGAACGTATGAACTCATTTCTGTCATTCCCGTGTAAACGTGAACCCCGTTCTTTATTCGTTCTATAATTTACTTCTTTCAAAAAAACAACATCTGGATTCCCGCTCCCCGTTTTCACGGGGGCAAGTTTCCCGGAAATGAAACAGAGGAATCTTTAATTGCTCTATCCTATCCTATTCAATATCTCCTCACCCATTTCTGATGTAGAAACCAATCTGCCTGTGCCGTCATTTATATCCTTTGTCCTCAATCCACTATCAAGTGTCTTTTGAACAGCATTATCTATTATATCAGCTAAATCGGGTTTATTAAAGCTGTATTTTAGCATCATTGATACGGATGCTATTGTTGCTATGGGATTTGCTATGCCCTGACCGGCAATATCAGGCGCTGAGCCATGGATCGGCTCGTATATACCGCCTTTATCCCCGATACTTGCCGAAGGCAGCATTCCAAGCGAGCCTGTCAGCATGGATGCCTCATCACTCAGAATATCACCAAACATATTGTCCGTTAAAATCACATCAAACTGACCCGGGTTTCTTATGAGCTGCATTGCACAGTTATCCACATATAAGTGATCAAGCTTTATATCGGGATAATCTACCTTCACCTCATTAACAACCTGTCGCCATAGCATGGAGGTTTCAAGTATATTCGCCTTATCAACACTTGTTACATGCTTTTTTCTTAACATGGCAAATTCATAAGCCTTTTTTGCAATCCTTACTATTTCATCCTTTTTATAAACAAGGGTGTTATAACCCTTCCTATCTTTTTTTATACCTCTCGGTTTGCCGAAATATATGCCGCCAGTAAGCTCTCTTACAACAAGGATATCAACATCTTTGATAACTTCCGGCTTTAATGTTGATGCGTTTAGCAGTGATACAAAAGGCTTCACAGGTCTAAGATTCGCATAAGCTTTTAACTCTTTTCTCAATGCAAGTAAAGCCTTCTCAGGACGTATTGAAGGATCCACGTTGTCCCATTTTGGTCCACCCACAGCACCAAGCATAACGGCATGAGCCTTTTTTGCGTGTTTGAGGAACTCATCTTTTAAAGGTACACCGTACACATCTATACTTGCGCCGCCAATGGGAAATTCCTGTATATCGAGTTTCAAACTACCGATTTCTGCTGCTCTTGTAAGTACCTTTTTTGCCTGTTCTATAACCTCCGGGCCTATTCCGTCTCCTGGAAATACAACTATCCTCTTTTTCATAATAACAAGCCTCCCATATTTTTTTTCAAATATTTATTATAATATTTTTATTCTTGCCTTATTTCCTTTGCTTCTTCTCCATATAATTCATCAATCCGCCTGCACCCAGCAGTTCCTGCATAAACCCCGGGATAGGAGCAGCATTATAAACCTTATTCGTTGAAAGCTCCTTTATTAGCCCCTTATCGAGATCAACCTCAATCGTTGAGCCATCCTTTATATAATCAATACCTTCATTTAGCTCAAGCAATGGTAACCCGATATTAAAGGCATTTCTATAAAATATCCTTGCAAAACTCTTTGCTATAACAAGTGATATGCCTGTTGCCCGTATTGCAATTGGTGCATGCTCCCTGGAAGATCCGCTCCCAAAATTAAGCCCTGCAACAATGATGTCGCCCTTTTTTACAGTTTTATAGAATTCGGGCTTAATCCCTTCCATAGCATGCCTTGCGAGTTCTTCATGATCAAACGTGTTTAAATACCTCGCAGGTATAATCACATCTGTATCTATATCATCTCCAAATACATGGACATTGCCTTTTACTATCATTTTATTCTCCTCATTTATAAATGTAGGGACGGGGTCACACCAACCCTACTGTTAACCATTGCCCTTCATCCCAAGTTCCTCCGGTGATCCAATCCTGCCAAGCACTGCAGAAGCTGCTACTATTGCAGGGTTTGCAAGGTAAACCTCGCTGTCAAGATCCCCCATCCTGCCTTTGAAGTTTCTGTTAGTTGTTGCAATTGCCCTTTCACCCGGTGCAAGAACACCCATGTGCCCGCCAAGGCATGGACCGCATGTAGGGGTACTGAACACTGCACCTGCTTCAACAAAGCTATCAATCAACCCTTCTTTTAAAGCCTGCTTGTAAATCTCACGCGTTGCCGGAATAACAATCATCCTTAAATTAGAATTTACTTTTTTACCTTTTATGATATTTGCCGCTATCCTCAAGTCTTCTATCCATCCGTTTGTACATGAACCCACAAATGCCTGATCAATCTCTATCCTGCCGACTTCATCGATAGGCTTTGTGTTTTCGGGTAAATGGGGGAAAGCAACCTGCGGCTTAAGATTTGAAAGCTCATATTCAATGACGTTTTCGTATTTCGCATCTTTATCGGAGATGAACACAGTGTAGGGTCTTTTAACCCTGTCGTTTACGTAGCTTATAGTCGTTTTATCGGGTATAATTATACCATTTTTACCACCCGCCTCTATGACCATGTTGCACATTGTAAACCTCTCACTCATATTCATCCGATCTATTATCCCGCCCGTGAATTCCATCGATTTATAAAGTGCGCCGTCTACGCCGATCTTGCCTATCGTATAAAGGATCACGTCCTTACCATAAACCCAGCCTTTTAATGTACCGTGATAAACGAACTTAATTGTTTCCGGAACTTTAAACCATGCCCTGCCGCTCATCATGGCTGCAGCAAGGTCGGTACTGCCTACACCGGTTGAAAAGGCTCCAACAGCACCGTAAGTACATGTATGGCTGTCCGCACCTATTATTAGATCACCCGGTGCTACAAGCCCTGATTCGGGCAGTAATGCATGCTCAATACCCATATTCCCTACCTCAAAATAGTTTTCAATGCCCTTTTCTCTCGCAAAATCTCTGAGTATTTTACATTGAACTGCTGATTTTATATCTTTGTTTGGCGCAAAATGATCAGGGACAAGAACTACCTTGCTTTTGTCAAAAACATCTTTACCGCCGTGTCTTTTGAATTCATCAATGGCAATGGGAGCTGTAACGTCGTTACCAAGCGCCAGATCAACGTTTGCCATAATGAGCTGCCCCGGCTCCACACGATCAAGCCCCGTGTGCAAAGCGAGTATCTTTTCTGTAATCGTCATTCCCATATTAAATTCCTTTCACCTTAAATTTTACAAGGGGCAGGTTTAAGACCTGCCCCTACATTTATCATATTTAAAATCCTTTTATCCTATTATTTTTTTTCTGTTCAAGCTTATTCAAAGCATTGATGTAAGCCTTTGCACTTGCAACAATTATATCCGTATCGGAACCTGTGCCACTAACCGTATGATTGTCCTCCTCTATCCTGACGGATACCTCACCCTGTGCATCCGTTCCGCCCGTTATTGCATTGACCTGATACCTCAGGAGTCTGCTTCTTGTCTTTGTTATTGAGGTAATGGTCTTATACACAGCATCAACAGGTCCATCACCGTGTCCGCTCTCGGTCACAGCGTTCCCGTCTATGCTTATTTTTACAGTTGCCGTCGGCAGCATGTCGGTACCTGATGCAATGTTCAAAGACTCAAGCCTGTATTTTTCAGACCATTTAAACACCTCATCCGCTATTATGGCTTCTATGTCTTCATCATAAACCTCTTTTTTTTTGTCCGCGATCTGCTTAAATACAATAAAAGCCCTGTCAACCTGCTCATCTTTCAGCTCATACCCGAGTGCATTCAATCTCTCCCTGAAAGCATGCCTGCCGGAATGTTTGCCGAGCACAAGCATATTTGAAGGCAGGCCTATTGACTGCGGCGTCATTATTTCATAGGTGAGTTTTTCTTTTAACACGCCATCCTGATGTATGCCCGCCTCATGAGCAAATGCATTTGTACCAACAATAGCTTTATTCGGCTGAACGGATATACCCGTAATCTGACTGAGCAATCTGCTTGACGGATAGATCTGCTCGGTAACAATATCGGTGTAGAAGTCAAAGAAACCTTTCCTTGTTTTCAGTGCCATAACTATTTCTTCCATAGCGGCATTCCCTGCCCTCTCGCCTATGCCGTTTATGGTGCATTCAATCTGTCTTGCACCCATTTTAAGCGCTGCAAGCGAATTGGCAACAGCAAGCCCGAGGTCATTATGGCAGTGAACACTGACAACGAGCGTTTCTGGAGCCTTAATCCGACCAATGATGTATTTGACAAGCTCGCTGAATTCCTCCAGTATTGCGTATCCAACCGTATCGGGAATATTTATTGTTGTTGCGCCGGAATCAATAGCAGTCTGGAATATCTTTACAAGATAATCACGATCGCTCCTGGTTGCATCTTCTGCCGAGAACTCAACATCATCTGTAAATCTCTTTGCGAGTGCTACTGCGTTGCCCGTCATCTCTACAACTTCTTCTCTTGTTTTTTTCAGTTTTGATTTAAGATGGATATCGGAAGTTGCCACAAAAGTATGTATCCTTGGTTTATCCGCATACTTTAACGCCTCGTAAGCCCTTTCAATATCATCTTTGTTCGTTCTTGCAAGACCGGCTATCGTAATACCTTTAACCGACTTTGCAATCTCTCTTACAGCTTCGAAATCACCGTCGGATGCTATAGGGAATCCGGCTTCTATTACATCCACATTCATTTTTTTTAACTGTTGAGCCACATTTAACTTCTCCTGCATGTTCATGCTTGAGCCGGGGGATTGCTCCCCGTCCCTTAATGTTGTATCGAATATTATAATTTTATTATTCATTTTATCTTCCTCCTTTCAGATTATTAAATAAAAAATGTAAAGAAACGTGTTTTTATATTTCTGTAGACTTAACTCCCCTTCTGGGGAGTAGGAGGGCTATGAGACCTGATAAAGCGTATCCTACAAAAATAACAAAAAGCATTTTTATAGGTTCAAGGAAAAGCAAAGACATCATCATTATAGCAAGTACCAGGAAAGAAATGGGACGTTCTTTTATGATGCCAGCGTTCTTAAAACTTTTATACTTAATCGTACTTATCATAAGTATTGCCGATATAAGAACAAGAAGTAATATCGTGAAATGCTGTGATAATATAAAATCAATAGGCCTGGTAAGAAACAAATTGATAGGCTGTTTTACCATTGTCGAAATCATCTCTTTATTATCACCGCCGATTACATTTGAGGGTGTTACATAAAGCAAAACGGTGGTTGTTATTATACCGGCTGCTGCAGGAGACGGCAAGCCGTTGAAAACACTTTTCTCTACGGTATTTACCTGTACATTAAACCTTGCAAGCCTTATCGCCGTGCATGCTACATAAATAAATGCAATGAGCCAGCCTATTCTCCCGAATGAATTGAGCGCTATTGAATATGCAAGAAATGCGGGGGCCACACCGAATGCAACGAGATCGGACAATGAATCATACTCAACGCCGAACGCACTTGTGGTATGTGTAAGCCTTGCTACTTTGCCGTCAATTCCATCAAAAAAGATGGAAGCCATGATCGCAATAGCACTATAAAAATAACTGCCGTTAAATGTGGCAATCATCGAGTAGAAACCCGAGAACAGGCTTGCCGATGTAAAGATGTTTGGAAGCAGATAAATACCCCTTGCACGGGCTTTATCCCTTCTTCTGCCCGCTTTTGGTTCTTTTATCTCTGTTTTTATTTCTACAATATTTTTATTATCCATATCTATGCCGCTATTATCGTTTCTCCTGCCCTAACCTTGTCGTTTAATTTTACATTTATTTTCATGCCCGAGTCAACATAAACATCAAGTCTTGAACCTAATTTAATTATACCATATCTTTGTCCTATTGTCATCCTCATATCTTTTTCTGCATTACATACTATCCTTCTTGCGATTGATCCGGCAATCTGGACAACGACCAATCTTTTACCCGAATCGGCATTTATAAAAAGCGCTGTCTGCTCATTCAGCTCTGATGCCTTGTCTACGCTTGCTATATGAAACTTACCCGGATTATATTTCTTATCCACAACAACACCATCAACAGGACTTCTATTTACATGGACATTAAAAACGGACATGAATATGCTTATGCGTACGGCATCATTACCTATGAATTCTTTATATTTGTCGTTTTTTTCTATCTTTATAACTGTTCCGTCTGCAGGCGAAATGATGTGATTACCGTGCGGCGTATTCCTTTCCGGATTTCTGAAGAACCATGTCACAAAAACAAGCAGCAGAATGGACGGCACATAAAGAAAATACCCGTATTTAAGCAGCAATCCCGCAAACGTAAGTAAAACAAAAAAACCTATATACCTCCAGCCGTCTTTAATTATAACCGTATCATCTGTATTCATAATTTTTTACTATACTGTTGCAGCAAATATTTTGCAAGCAGATATACGATCTGACCATCTCAATACGATTTTCATTGCCTTCACTTTCATAATGAAAGGAAATCCCCTACGCATATATTTTTATACCAAAAATGCATTAAAAAAAGGGGATTGCATTTTTTGGGTTAATAGGTTTAATATGTAAATTATTATGTTATCCGTTTC
This sequence comes from Deltaproteobacteria bacterium, assembly GCA_023382265.1. Lineage (NCBI taxonomy): Bacteria > Pseudomonadati > Myxococcota > Myxococcia > Deltaproteobacteria bacterium. Next base: position 28,023 of record JAMCPX010000058.1, read on the forward strand.
TTTAATAGAGGGCTTATGACCGGCGGGTTCATAACTGCAAAAATACTTAAGGAGCATAATGTAAAGCACATCTTTACAGTGTGCGGCGGTCACATATCACCGATACTATCCGAAGGTAAAAAGCTCGGCATCAGAATCGTAGATGTGCGTAATGAAGTAAACGCTGTTTTTGCCGCTGATTCTGTAAGCAGGCTGACCGGTTCTCCCGGTGTTGCAGTAGTAACCGCAGGACCAGGTGTAACAAACAGTGTTACCGCACTCATCAATGCGAAAATGGCGCAATCTCCGCTTATCATATTTGGAGGTGCTTCAGCAACCGTACTCCGTGGAAGGGGCGCACTTCAGGATATCGATCAGATATCGCTAATACGCTCTGCCGTAAAAACGGTATTTACCATAAAGAGAAATTGTGATTTTATCCCTGCCATTGAATCCGCATTTGCATCTGCAGTGTCGGACGTTCCAGGACCTGTTTTTATAGAATGCCCCATAGACCTGCTTTATGATGAGACGCTGGTAAGACAATGGTATGCCATGAAAGGTTCAACAGGAGATAAATGTTCTTTGCGCGATAGATTAACCAGCTGGTATCTTAACAGGCATCTGAATAAAATATACGCCTGTGACATTGATACTATGAGCCGTGAAAGTATACCTCCTGCAAAGCCGGATTTTAAAAAACACACACCTGCAGAGGCTGTTAGATTAATCGATAAATCCGTACAGCCGCTGCTTATTATAGGGAGCCAGGCTTTATCGAACCCGGATTTAACGCCGGAACTTACAGAGGCTATAAATACAATGAATATACCTGTGTATCTGACAGGTATGGCCCGCGGGTTGTTAGGGAACAATCATCCTTTACAATTCCATCATAAACGAGATATCGCACTTAAAGAAGCGGATCTCGTTATCTTAGCAGGAGAGCCGTGCGATTTTCGTCTTGATTATGGAAGGTCCATAAACCCGCGGGCAAAAACTATCGCAGTAAACCGCAGTAAACATGAGTTAACTCTGAACCGTAAGCCGTATCTTGCTGTTCATGGAGATCCGGCTGAATTCCTTACAGCCTGTTCTTCAATTATGAAAAGCAGACCTGCACGTAATGAATGGAAACAGGTATTGATATGCCGGGAAAAACAGCGTGAGAATGATATAAAAAAACTTGCGATGGAGAGAACCGGATATATAAATCCCCTATTATTATTAGAAAGAATTAACAGCGTATTAAACAACACAAGCATCATCGTTGCCGACGGTGGAGATTTTGTCGCAACAGCGTCTTATGTATTACATCCGCGAAGACCTCTTGCATGGCTTGATCCCGGCGTATTCGGGACATTGGGTGTCGGTGCCGGGTTTGCAATGGGTGCAAAGGTTTTAAACCCGGACTCGGATGTATGGCTTATATGGGGAGATGGGGCAGCCGGGTACAGTCTAATTGAATTTGATACTTTTGTGCGGCACGGCATTCCCGTTATAGCTGTTATTGGAAATGATGCCGGCTGGACGCAGATAGCCCGGGATCAGCTTGAATACCTTAACGATGATGTTGCTACAGTATTACGTTATGCCGATTATCATGGTATTGCCGAAAGTCTTGGTGCAAGAGGGTTCATGATCAATAACGAAGATCAAATCGATACAACACTCGAACAGGCTGTAGAGCTATCAAGAAAAGGCACACCAGTCCTTATTAATGCTCTGATCGGGAAAACGGCATTTCGAAAAGGATCAATTTCTGTGTAAATTACACATACCCGGATGTACCTCTGCAATTTCACTGTAATTTGATGTTTTTAATAGCAACATCATTGGTTTCGCTGTCACAATAATAACTAGAAATCCTAAGTAGAATATCTATTTTCTGTGTTGTTAAAGGAAGCGCTGCAAACTGAACTGTAAAATTCTTTTTAACAATTGGTACAGACGGCTCGTTAGGAGATAATTGGAACGTGGTAGAAATAAAATTGTATTGGTTGTCATCCTGATCCATTATGTAGGTATAATGATGAGGATCATCCAAAAAAAAGTATCCTGTTTTTTGTTGTAAATTCTGTATCACAAAGTTTGCCACGGTTTCATTCTTTTTGATTTCAATTGATCTTAACGACACCTTAAAACCAATCCGGCATGTTGCCACTTTCTTTGATGACAGTCCTTTGCCCTGCTATCGGTGCAGTCGGTACGGACGCACAGCCGATTACAAATCCTGCCACAATCGATCCTAACATAAAAACTTTAACACTTTCATACATCTTCCTGTTATTGTTTTTATATGCCTTCATTTTCCCCCTTTATCAAGATGGTTGTTTTCCTTTCCATTTTTATCCTTTGCGTTATTCCCATTGTTTTGTTTATCTTGTGTTACATTTTGCGTATTATTCTTTTTTTCTTTTTTATTTTCTTCACCTTTCTTGTGACCCTTGCTGTTTTGGCCTTCCTTTTCATGTTCGGGCTTTTTCCCATGCTCACCATTCTTTCCTTTATTCTTATGAAATCTATTTTCCCCCTCTTTCTCATGATTTCCTTCCCTACCTGGCTGATTTACGACAATCGGTGTGCCACCAACTGGAGGAACAATACCGATGTTCCTTGATGGATAATAAGGCGGAGGTCGATGAGCTACCGGTGGATTGGATATGACTGTGTTGTTAATATATGGAGAGTTGGCATTCTCCCTTAACTCTTGAGGCGGTGAAGTTGGCGTATAACCAGATTGAACACGCGGAGTTACAACAATACAGGAACAAATAAAGCATATCATAACTCCCGTAATAGTTACCTTTTGCACATTGTTGTTTCTATTTGACTTATTTTTCATTTCTTTCTTCAAAAGTCCTCCCTTATAATTTATTGGCAAGTAGAAGAAGGATAACAAGGTGTATTGCAGTAAAAATAGGTTTCAGCATAATATATAGATGAACCAAAACTATTGGGTGTATAAAATGAGCCAGGACTGCTGCAAGATGTTTCACTACAATCAGTGCATGTCATTATTGTGTAATTCTGATCGGTATTCACTATTATACCTGTACTTTCACAACCTGTGTAAGAATTTTGTAATTGTTTACACGAATTGTTGCCATTAACAGTATTTTGTACAACCACATAATCATCCACAGGATTGCAAGTAAAAAAGTCAGGACAAAGATATACATATAATGTAGCTTGATCATATACAGTGTACGAACTTTTGTTTCCACAGCTATTTAAAACAAGCACTGTGCTTAAAACCAAAAGTAAATAGCACAGACCTAATGTTATGCCTTTTCCATTTAGACTTTTCATTTTTATAATCTTATCCTTCTTAAAGTTATTATACGATCTTTTTTACTTTTCTTACATTACAATTATACAATTTTTAGATTCATTTAGTCAATCAAATTGCGGTTAAATTTTTAAATGACTTAACAGGTCATATTGCCCTAAAGGATGAATGCAGCTATGCACAGGGTTTCGGCTTTCAAGTGCTATTTCCTGTGCAAGCAGCTATATTTAAGTCAATCGCTTATTTAAAATTTTAACCTTCGTGTATATGGAAATTCCATTTCTATTTATTAAGACGAACAAAAAAGACGTTTTGTTGAATTTGTATTGTTTTTTCAGGTGTGGGGTTTATGTATAAGTCTAATTATGAAGAAGAGTTACACGAGCTTGCCCATGGGTATCTACGATGATTTTATCATCATATCATCGGTAAGTACTATGATTTTTTTTATCGGCTTATTTGCCAATTCCTTATAACTAGTTTGCCATTCTAAGATTTCTTTCTCTACAAACCTTGTTTGTCTAGTGTAATTTTTTCGTGATAAATTTAGTATGGTGGCAACATCTACCGTATCTTTTACTTTTAACATCGGGGTTGTTTTGAACACAAACGGATGGCTTGGAGCATTCTTTATTAATAACCTTCCGGCCGCATGAAAATCCGGCAACTCCTGCAAATCATTGGCTTGCAACACTGGTTTTGTATATACCTCCATTTTATCTGCATCCGTTGAGCCGAGCCGCAGCATTAGAATCGTTCCAACATTACCAAGAACAGAATCAAGAATATTCTGCATACCTTGGTTTTTAGTTAGCTGGGCAAGATTTTGATTTGCAATAGTCATATGTATACCGAATTTTCTTGCTTCCGAGATCAAATATGCAATCGTATCGGTGGTAAAATTCTGAAACTCATCCACATAGAGGAACATTGGCCTTCTTTGCTCAAGGGGAATTGAGACACGTCCCATTGCGGAACTAAATATCTTCCCAATAATTAACATGCCGAGCAATTGGCTATCTAACTCACCAAGGAGACCTTTAGAAAGATTAACGAGCAAGATTTTACCTTTGTCCATAATTTCACGGAAATTGATAGTGCTTTTTGACTGACCTATAATAGGTCGTAATAGTGCATTTGTGGTAAACTGATTAAGCTTACAGGTAACATATGGCGCCATATTATTTAATGATGCCTCGCCATCAGCTTTTTCTGCCTGCCTCTCCCAAAATCCACTAACAATAGGGTTATTGCAGCCTTCTATCAGGAATTCACGATATTCTTTATCCTCAAAGATCAAGGGTATATCCATAAGCGTACGTCCCGGGTATTTGTTATCCATTGCAAGAAATAATGCATTTCTCATATACTGCTCAAATATCGGCCCGCCTGTTCTTGAAAGATCATACAGTCGATCAAAGATCTTGATCATCTCATTCGTTATATAATTTATCTGTACCTGTTTATATTGCTCATCAAATTCGAGGAAGTTAATCCCGACCGAATGATTGAAATCACAGGGGTCCACCAGTACTACATCATCCATTCTCCAACTTGGTATTGATGCCAATATCTGGTGGTAGAGGTCACCGTGCGGATCTACAACAGCCACACCCTCTCCGTTTTCAATATCCTGTACTATCATGTTATAAAAGAGTGTAGATTTCCCAGTTCCTGTAGCACCGACTACATAACAGTGCCTGCTTCTATCCGATCGTGAAAAACGGACGTTCATCTGTTTCAGATCATCTTTTATCTGTCCGAGAATAATACCGTCTTGGGGCAAGTTCATGATACGGTTTTTGTAAATACGGTTAACTCCATAATCTATCAGAGTAGATACATCAGGAAACAGGGGAGGCAATGCAGCACCCATGTTGAGGCAATCCCTGAGATCAAGAGCTTTATCATCTAAAACAGATTGGGGTTCTTCGCTCAATATGATCTCTTTTGCCTGCTTTACTACCTTTACCGAAACCGGACAGTCATGGAAGATTTCATTGCCGACCATCTTTAAGAATGCAACTGATATAGGCTCTTCCGACATAACTTTGCAGTTTATCCTAAAACCGGAAGGATTTTTAAGCCATGATATGAGATTGCGTCTAATGCCATTAATTATTTTGGGGTCGTCAACTCCGGCTTCTGCATCAGGAAGATAATTGATCCTTTTTATTCCACCGTTCTGCAACCATTCGAGAGTAGTTCCTATGTCTTGCAGATCATTGGCGGTAAGAGTAAACGGGTTAATTGAGAATACCAGTCTTATGGGTGCCACATGCCTTAATGCTTCTATAAGCACTGAATTGAAGCTATCGACATATTTGTTTCCTACTGTTGGGACAATGAGAAGATTTGACTTATTTAATCGCTCTTCAGGGGATACAAAACCTGCATGTCTTTGTCTCCGTTTATCTATCGCAACTCCTGACAATGTTATTATACCTTCCCAGTATTTATTGTTCTCTACTTTAGTCAGCTTTTCCGTAGTTTTCACCGGGAGGAAGCTGTATTTCTTTTCTGTACTTTGTAAAAGGAGTTGTGTAGCCTTCCATAACTTCAATGTATCCAGGGCTGCTATCTCAGGGACACTGCAGGTAGAACTCCCTATAATCTTCCATGTGAAGCATTTACCTTTTGTGGTTACATTTTCTGTGCTATATACAAACTCCAATTTATCATTTATCGAAAGGCATGATATTAAGGAATTCTTAAAACGATCATGAGAGAATGCATGTTCCGTATCTTCTACACTATTGTTTTTAACTATCCCCTCCAACTCAAGCTCAAAAAAGGCTTCAAAAGATTTATGTTCCATGTTCTCTATAACATGGATTAAAGGTTGTTCATGGCTTAATGGTTCAATAAATTCTTGCCAGCTTTTTCTGTTTTTATTTTGGTGTTCCTTTTCAGTTGGTATCATTTGACCTCCTTTCTTTTAAAGTAAAATTACGTTCCTTCCTTCTTTCGAAATAGAAAAACCAGATTTTTAATCTGGCCTTCAAGGCTTTTGTATAAATAATTATGAATTGCTACTTATCTGGTTTCCACCTTTGATTCATCCTGTACATTTCATAGCCTATATGTGGAGCCAATGCCCTGCAGCATGCATTTTCTAATACAGCTTGCGTTTCTTTATACTGTGATTCAACCGCTTTTTTCCCACACCCTAAAAGTATATCCTTCGCCCTGTCTACAATACTAAACACCGATTGGCCGTTTAACTTTCCATCCTTTGCCAAGAAACTGATTTCGACAGTCCAGCTCTTTAATCTTTTTCCCCATTCACGCTTGAACTTTTCTGGATTTTCTTGTGCCAGCATCGATAGAAATAATTGTTGCTTGCTTTTTCTCCTTTCCGAAGCTTTACCCATACTCCTCCTTTCATTTAAAAAGATTTGTATTTTGCCTATTCAGACTATAGCCCTTTCGGCTTATTTGATTTTTTATTTTACTTGAAGACGATAAGATAAGGCATTTTGTTGAATGAAAAAGCTGTAGTTCATATAATAAATAAACAGGTTAAGTAGAACTTGCTAACAAAAAAGACTAACCTATTATTTTCGCTGCACTATTTTTATCAAAGACACGATTCCAACTGTAGTTACCTCATACCATTTGACAAATATCTTACCGATGAATTGTATAAATGACCACAAGATATTTGTAATGAGTCCAGCTACTACCTTTTCAGTAATCTTTGTAGAAAAGACAATATCAATACAGATCAAAAGAGCAATAATACTACCAATAAGCAATAAACCTAATTCAAGTATTACTGTTAATACACTCCATACCAATAATTTATTATTTCCAGAATTATGAATTGAGTGAAGAAGAATACTACCATGCTGGATAATTAGAGGAACAACAATAACTCCCACTACTATCACTCCCATTAATTTCAATAGCTTGTTCATAATTTCTAATTTATTGTGAGATTCGCTTGAAAAATATTATCATTGTTTAATAATTGCCCATTTGCCTGATGAATTGTTATTCCGCCATGTCCTACTGATATATCCACCTTCCCCAATCGATTTGCTAATAGATATCTACAAACATCTTTAATATTTCACCCCATTTGTTTTAATTTTATTAGTTATTGAATATTCTCTGCCGGATTTTGTATCTACCAGTATAAGAGAATCTCTATCACCAATGAGTATTACATCAGCTCCAGTTAAATTACCTATAATCTTTGCAAATTGTATTCTATCATTCTGTATTTTACTTTTATCCAAGTCAGAAAGTGAACTCTTTATTAAATTATCATTAACCACACTTATTCTTATCTTTGCTAATTTAGCTTTTAATTTCGCTATCAGCGCAGTCACATCAGATGTTGTTGAAACTGGCGGTAATATAGCAATTCTTTCATAATGTTTTGTAGCAATGATGTTTAATAATCTTTTTGTAATGATATTAATATTCTCATTCATACCTGATACTTGTTTCAGTAATTTTTCGAAAGCTTTACTCATTGCCTCACCAATAACTTTTGAATAACCGTTATTAATGGTATTAATATAGTCTAATAATCCGATACAGTATGCTGGTACACTGCTTGGCTCTGAGGAATCTTGCGAAGTAAAGTCTTCTATAACTTCAGAATTTTCTGGATCTATCACCTGTAATTCATATTCAACTGATGCATCAATAGTAATAGATCCTGTAAGATTTTCATCTTGACTATAATGTGCTGTAACGCTGGAATAAGGAATCAAAATATAATCATAATCGTTTTTGTTTTTAATCTGTGCGATATCTCCGTACATATCAACACTATCAAATAGATTGGACAAATCTTGGGCAAATAGCTCCGCATTGGCAGTACCTACTTTACTGCCAAATGGTATATTCCATTTAATATTACCACCTACTTCATTTGTATTGCAAACAGACTCTGTAACTAATGTATCATTGTAAACAGCATCTTTAAACTTGTTTGTAATAATAAGAGCAATCCTATAAGGAAGCCTTTCATCTAAAGGTATATTCTCTGAAAAAGTAATCTGTGGTATAATTGGTGTAACAGTACATGAAATAGATAAAATATTTAGGAATAATAGTAACAATAAAACTCTTTTTTTAAAAAACAACCTATTAAAACTGTTATGCATAATATTTACAACACTAATCGACACTTTTACTCCTTTTTGCTGAGCATATAATCAAATGTTCTTTTTTCTCCTTTTTTAACATTTAGTATGTCCCATATAGTTTTATATCCTTGCTTCTCGATAATGATACCATGTGATCCATTCTCTAAAGCTACAGTAAGAGGGGTTGTCCCTTTGGCTTTTCGGTCTATCTTGACCAATGCACCTGAGGGTGAGGATTTTATCGTGAAAGAGAGCAATTTTAATTGATTATTTGGCTTTTCTACCAATGAAGTTGACACCTTTGCAGCAAACCAATAACCACTATGACCAGCGGTATCTGTGTAATTCCCCCGTATAGATTTGAAATCTGATGTAATATTTCCATTAAACGTATCTAAATTAAACCAACCTCGGCCTTTTAAACGTTTATAACTTGTACCCCTTAAAATAATCCGACTATTACCCTGTATTTGCCCCTGTAAATTTTCTTTTACACCTTGGTAATATATATCTCCATAAATGTTGTTCTCCTTTCGATTAAGATAAATAACTCCAGGAATATTCCCAACCCTTGTATTCCATTTTCCGGTGAGATCGCTTGCAGTAGCTGGCTGAACATAAGACTGCGTCGTTGTTCCACTTCGGACGGCTGGTTGAACTGTAGAAAATAAGTTTGTTAGATTAGCATCGCTATATGCGGGGAAATACTTGTTTATAATCAAATAATTTAATGATAGATATAAAATAGCGGGAATCGCTATCAACATTGCTATAGTTGGTACGTGATCAAAAGTATCTTGCCTCATTTACCCTCCTTCTGAAAGGTTTCTATTTAAATCCTATCCATTGAATGAATGTTCTACAAACAACATTATTCCTCTCTGTAAATTGTCGCTATTATTATGGAAATATTATCCTCACCGCCATTATCCTTTGCTTTTAACAAAAGCTTATCTATCGGAGTCTCTCCAGTTAAAATCTGTTCTATTTCATCATCCGGTACCATTTTTGTTAAACCATCACTACACACAATTAAAATATCTTCGTTTAATACTTTACCACCAATGGGTGCGAAATCAATAAAGAATTTCTCCCCTCCTCCAAAAGAATTAATAAGAAGACTTGAATCTATAACTTTATTGCCTATGACCTCAGATAATGAGTGATCCTTTGATATTTGCATGAGATTTCCTCTGCGAAATCTATAAAGTCGACTATCGCCCACATTCATATAAAAAGCCTTATCTTCATAGAACAATACACCAATAAAGGTTGACCCCATACCTTTTTTTGTTAAATCATTATTCCCTTCATTTAACATAAAGTTGTGTATCTCTTTTGCCCAGCCAGTAATTACTTGTTTTATCTCCAGCTCGCTTAATTTCATGTCCAGCGTATTAAACTTCTCCGCCATCTTCTTCAAAACAATATCACTTGCAATCTCGCCAGCATTATGTCCACCCATGCCATCTGCAATTGCTATAATGTATTTTTTAACATTACCTATATCAATTTCGATTTGCTCGCTGTTATCTCTGAAAATATGATCTCCTATTAATATCATATCTTCATTATGGTCTCTTACACAGCCTTTATCACTCACAGCGGAAATCTTTAATTGCATTAATTATATCCTTCTTGTGCCAGTTTTTCCTATCATAAATATCTGTACATAAAACTCTATTTTATCCGCAATCAATAAAAGTGATTTATCTTTCAATATTTGCGGTTGATTGGGTGTTAATAAAACATTATTGTATTTGGTTCCGAATGTTGAGTCCATGTCAATACATATCCAACCATTTTTAGGATCATAGTTGATTTGCAAATGTTTTCCTGAGACGTATTGATATTGGCCAAATACGTCAACAAACCGCCCAGTTGTCCGGCCAATTATATCTCCATTCTCTACCCTCAAATCCAACCCAAGATTATTATTTATTAAATGTAATTCATTTGTCTTTAAATTCACCGGTGAAGCTGCTGGATTGTTTAAGGGAGGGGATACCGGATTAATTGGAGTTGGATTAATTGCAGACACATTGTTATTTACCCATAGAGGAGATTGAACATTACCCCCTTTATCTTTCTTAGAGACCAAAGCTGTTCCATCAGATGTACAAACTTTCCCCTTCCCGGGTTTACCACATTTGGGACATATAAATATCTCCCTACCACATTGATCGCAGTATATTGAATTATCTTCTATATCACTTTTACAAAATGGACAAATCATAATATTTACCATAAAAATCAATTACATACTAAATTGCTCCATGAGCTTTTAATAAATTTATCATATCGATATGCTTATTCTCTGTAGCAAACATTAAAGCTGTAAAGCCATCGTTGCTCTTTACATTTATATCTGCACCTTTCTCTAAAGCAGTTTGTAATACAGGTAAATTCCCTTCTTTTGCAGCTCCCAACAAAACATCATCTAAATCCATTTTTTATCTCCTTTTATTTCATATTATCTTATGATTGCGAGAATTTTTTAGTCACTCTCATCGTTATCTTCATCATTGTCATTTTCATATTCCTCTTCATTGTTATTTCCTACCAATACTTTTATTGCTCCTGAATCTTTTAATAACTTTACAACTAATGTATGACCTTTATCAGAAGCAAACTCTAAAGCACTTGAACCACCATTACTTTTTTCATTCACGACTGCACCCTTTTCTATTAGTAGTTTCACTACATCGGCATAACCACTGTCAGAAGCAATCATTAAAGCTGTAGAACCAATGTTGTTCTTTGCATTTACATCTACTCCTTTTGCTATCAAAAGATTGGCTAACTCTGCATTCCCACCCACTGCAGCATGCATCAAAACTGTATCACCACCGTTGCTCTTTACATTTACATCTGCTCCTTTTGCTATCAAAAGATTGGCTAACTCTGCATTCCCTTTCGCTGCAGCATAAAATAAAGCTGTAAAGCCATCGTTCGTTCTCGCATTTACATCTATTCCCTTTTCTATCAATAAATTGGATATCTCTGCATACCCTTCCTGTGCAGCATCAAATAAAGCTGTAGAAGCATTATTTGCTCTTGCATTTACATCTGCTCCTTTTGCTATCAAAAGATTGGCTACCTCTGCATTCCCATTTACTGCAGCAGCCATTAAAGCTGTAGAACCATTGTTGTTCTTTGCATTTACATCTGCTCCTTTTGCTATCAAAAGATTGACTAACTCTGCATTCCCACCCACAGCGGCACCCATTAAAACTGTAATACCAGTGTTGTTCTTTGCATTTACATCTGCTCCTTTTGCTATCAAAAGATTGGCTAACTCTACATGCCCATTTACTGCAGCAGCCATTAAAGCTGTAGAACCATCATTTGCTCTTGCATTTACATCTGCTCCTTTTGATATCATAAAGTTAGCTACTTCTGCATGTGCATATCCTGCAGCAAACGTTAAAGCTGTAGAACCGTCATTTGTCCTTGCATTTACATCTGCTCCTTTTGATATCATAAGATTGGCTACCTGTGTAAGTCCACCCTGAGCTGCAGCCATTAAAACTGTAAAATCATCGTTCTGCATTATATTTACATCTGCACCTTTCTCTATTAAAAGATTGGCTATCTCTGCATGCCCATTCGCTGCAGCAACCATTAAAGCTGTAGAACCATTATTTGCTCTTGCATTTATATCTGCTCCTTTGTCTATTAAAAGATTGGCTACCTCTGCATCCCCGTCCTGCACAGCATACATTAAAACTGTCTCACCATTGTTGTTTTTTGCATTTACATCTGCACCTTTTGCTATCAAAAGATTGACTAACTCTGTAAGTCCGCCCTGTGCAGCACCCATTAAAACTGTAATACCAATATTGTTCTTTGCATATACATCTGCTCCTTTCTCTATTAAAAGATCGGCTATCTCTGCATGCCCATTCGCTGCAGCAATCATTAAAGCTGTAGAACCATTGTTGTTCTTTGCATTTACTTCTACACCTTTATTTAAAGCAGTTTGTAGTATAGGTAAATTCCCTTCTTTTGCTGCTTCTAATAAAATCTCATTTAAATCCATACCTTTTACCTCCTAAGTATTTATCGACTTGAAATCATCCCGTTGAATTGTGTCGCGTATCTCAGAGCTTATTTTCTCTTTTTGCATTAGTTCTGCAATTCTTGCCGCTTGATTCTGAATTACAGTTTCAAATAAATTTCTCACAGTCCTGCCATTGGCAAATTTCTTATCCCTATTTTCATGCATCTTCAGAAATACAGAATCTAAAAAGGTGTCTGTATCAGGAGTAAGTCCCATCCCCTTCGATCTAGCCATCGATATGAATATAGCCTTCAATTCTTGAGGGGTATAATCTTCAAAGTTAATATATTTTGTAAATCTTGAAGGAAGTCCTGGATTAGCACTAATAAAATCATCCATCTCCTCGCTATATCCCGCGGCAATTACAATAAACTTGCCTCTATCATCCTCCATCCTCTTCAGAAGGATATCTATAGCTTCCTCCCCAAAATCTGTTCCATCACTTTTAGGAGTAAGGGTGTAAGCCTCATCAATAAATAGTACACCACCTATGGCGTTATCTATTACCCTGTTAGTTTTAGGCGCTGTTTGACCTACATATTCAGCTACAAGTCCTGATCTATCCACCTCAATAAGTTGCCCTCTTGATAAAAGCCCCATTGCTTTAAAAATATCAGCTAAAATCCTTGCTACAGTCGTTTTGCCTGTTCCAGGATTACCCTTAAAAACAAAGTGCAGGTTCAAAACGGTCCCTTTCCCACCATCAGCTACTCTTTCTTTTTCAACAGTGATATAGTTTATAAGGTTCTTCACTTCTTGTTTAACAGTATTAAGCCCTATAAGATTGTCTAACGTCTTTAATGCTTCTTCAACTGTTACCTTCTTATCTTTTTCATAAGTTTTTGGAATGTCTTCAGCCTTGATTAACAATAATTCTTCTTTTTCATAATTAACCTTTTCCACTAATCGTTTCGACAGTAATTTTTTACATTCATCAAAAATATTCCTGACTTCTCTCCCATTTGCAAAGTTTTTATCTCTTCGCAAATACATAGCACTAAAAATATCTTTAAGTTTATCCTCTGCCTTATCTTCAACCTTATATTTATCACTTTCAGCCATTTTTTTAAATATAGCCAGCATCTCATCCGCATTGTAATCATTCAAATGGAACTGCCTATTAAATCGCGATTTCAGCCCGGGATTGGCGTTTATAAAATTATCCATTTCTTTTGGATATCCGGCAGCAACTACAATAAATTTTCCTCGGTCATTCTCCATTCTTGTTAAAAGCGTGTCGATTGCCTCTTTGCCGAAAGAATCATTAACCCCTTCAGGGGCCAATGTATATGCTTCATCGATAAATAAAATACCACCCATTGCTTCATTTATTTTATCATTAGTTTTTCCCGCTGTCTGACCAACATACCCGGCAACAAGGTCCTTTCTTTCTGCACCAATCACCTGGCCCCTATCTAATAAACCGATTGCCTGAAATAATTCCCCAAGCTTACTAACAATAGTAGTCTTTCCTGTCCCTGGATTGCCGGTTATTACAATATGTATTGCAGGCTTTGATGTAGAACCGATAATCTTGGACCTATCTTCTTCAATTCTAATACTTGAAAATAAATCCCTTATATCTCTTTTGATATCTTCCATCCCAATCAAGGAATCGACTTCCTTTATAATATCTTCAATACTTTTCTCTTCCGGTATTTTACCCTTAATGTCTGCGGGAATTATAATATTATCATCGTTGGCGCCTTCAGATATTCTTTGATAGTAATTACTTATTATATCATCAACGATTTTAAGTACAAGCCGTGCATTACTAAAGGATGTATCCTTTGTTTTTACTAAATATTTAAACAATCTTTTTAATTGTTTCTCAGCATCAGGATTTAAATTGAATTTTTGTTTCATTAATTCTTTTTCTGCAATCTGAAACATTTCATCAGGATTGAAATCCGGAATCTGGAATATGTACTTAAACTTACTTTTTGCGCTTGGGTTCTCATTGAGATATTCATTTAATCCCTTTGGCAAACCAGCAAGCATAACAATGGGATCGTATCCTGATTTGTCCATTTCCGTGAAGAGTTTATCCAACGGATTTATCTCACTTGAATAGCCAGCGGGTAGTAATTTTTGCACGTTGTCAATAAAGAGAATCCCACCTTTTGCCTTGCCATAATTGGTTTCAAAATCTTTGGCAAATTTCGAGTAATCTACCGCGTCCACCATTACTGCATCTTCCTTTGCAGTAATCCCATATTTATAAAAAACTCGGCATAATATCTCACCGATTTTACTCTTACTTGTTCCAGTGTTACCTATAATGATCGTATGAAGATTTACTTTCGGAACACTTTGACCATCCTTTTTCTTTTTCGTCATTGATTGGGCAATATTAATAATTTTTTGAATCTGTTGTTTTATATCATCTAATCCAACAAGATCTTCCAAGTTGAAAGAAGATTTAGCTATTTTAGCACCGCAATACTTACAGTATTGCGCATTATCTCTGTTGTCCGCGTTACATTTTTCACATTTGATAGACATTGTTTTATTGCCTTTTACATCTTCTTTAAGTCCAAAGTTATAGGAGTATTTGTTATCACAGATTTCAAAGCTTCTTGATCAAAAGTACCATTATATTCGAGTAAAGAAGCTGGGAAATAGCCTAATGCATTAATTTCATTATGTTTATATTTCATTAAGAAGAAACTACCTGCAACAGCGCTTGATGCCAGTAAAATATTTCCTACAAACAAAGGTAATAAAAATGCTATTACCATATATATCAAGAGTATAGGCAGAAAAAACCCCAATGCTGCTCCCGCCTTAGGATGTCCTTTACGATCTCCTAAATATCCACCGAGAATTGTTCCAACAAGCGATGTAATAAGGATTATGGCGGAAATACTGTTTGAATGAACATTCTGCCATTGGTCATTATTTAAGAAAAACAGGAATTGATGAATAAATAATATAGATGTTATACCTACTATACATAGAGCTAAGATTGTATAATAAGTAGTAGTGTACCATGTATTTATACTTTTTCTTCTGTTGTTTTCTTTTTCTATATCCTTTTTAAGTTCTTGTACTGCATTGTCATATTTTACTACTAACTCATCCGATGAATAAAGAGCTCTGATTTTATTCAGTATATCTTTTTGTTTACCGAAATCACCCGTATTAATAATACCCTTATATCCCTTAATCAGATAATTTTTATACGTTTCATATAGATCTTTGGATAAAAGTCCCTCGTTGAATCCGGTATTTACCAACGACTTAAAATTGTCCCAGTGATAATCCGGAGTTGCGTTAGCTTGCATGGTATATCCTATAAGTGATGCAAAAACTTCCTTGTTTATGTTATGTAAATTCTTCTGTACATATTCCTTTAGGATATTCAGATAATCTGTGTTTTGATAATTTGTTAACCAAAAGTTAGCCTCTTCAACGAAAATAGAATTGGTGGATGCTTCTTGCAGAAAATCTTTATCTGAAAGTTTTGCTTCAAACCGGGTCTTAAACTGATCTAAGTTCGCTGCTTCTATTATAAGATGGAATGGGCTTATTTCTTCCAGCGCATAAGATAGCGTTACGTTATTATGTCTTCCGAGCTTTCTCCACTTGTCAATATTCCCTCTTATATTAGTAAATTGCTCTAACCAAAGAGATAATTTTGAATCCAGGTTTTCAAGTTGATTGGCAAATTTTGTCTTTATTGCATCTTCTGATAAAATTATGTCTTCCGGCTTAAAAAATACAAAATTATCGATTTTAAACTTCTCTTTGCCCTGTAGTTCCAACACTATTGTATTAAATGCTTTATCTGGATTAAAAGCTTTTATATACTTTCTGAAAGTATCGGCTAGATCTTTGTGCCCTCTTGCTTCTAAATAAATATATAAATCGGTATTTTGATTTTTTGTTAGTGCCGATTTATAATATGATGATTCCTTTTCTATATTATCTCCTATTTCTTCACCATTCTTACATTCAACACCAGTAAATGTAGTGAAATTCTTATACGGGTCTAATGTAAAAATAGCTTTGATCAATCCAGCAGTTTCATCCTTTGGATATTCATCTTCAACAATACTTCTGATTGCTACATGGAGTGATTGTACAGTCTCCGCCCATTTCTGTATGGTACCTTTATAAAGATGTTTCTTACCTTGTTCGGGATATTCCTCTAATAATTTTGCTAAATCGGCTGGATCATTTACGACGACTTCTTCTCCATTTATAACTCCAAAATGGAAATCTCCGTATTTAACTTCGACGATTTTATAATATACGGGGACATACTCTCCGTTTAGCCACTTCTCTACTTCTGTATAAGACCATCTCTTTGTAGGTTCCACCGTTATTAATCCCTTAATTAGATTCTTTAAATCTTCCGGCATATCATCAGGTATATCTACTTTA
This sequence comes from Deltaproteobacteria bacterium, assembly GCA_023382265.1. Taxonomy (NCBI): domain Bacteria; kingdom Pseudomonadati; phylum Myxococcota; class Myxococcia; species Deltaproteobacteria bacterium. Next base: position 44,851 of record JAMCPX010000058.1, read on the forward strand.
CCTTCTGACTTAGCTCTCATTATTGAAAGCTCATTCAATTCTTGGAATGGTTCTTCTCCGGACCATATATGTATCAACGTCATTCCTAATGCATAATAATCTAATTCTTTACTAATAATGGTTTTGCCGTCTACCGCCTGATAAAGTTCCGGAGCAGCATAAATTGCGGTCCTCGCTTGACCGGTCATATGTTTCGACATCCCGTCTTCAAGCATTGAAGAAATGCCGAAATCGCCAATCAACACATCTGTACCATCTGCATTCTTGAAAAAGATGTTCTCAGGCTTTATATCTCTGTGGACTATCCCTTTTGAATGACAATATTTTAATGCATTAACGATTTCTTTTACTATTTGTTTTATTCCATTAATGTCCGTGATGGGCAAGTATTTATATTTTTCATTGTCTGTTTTATCCATGAGATTGCCGCCTGCAGCATACTCCATGACTTCGTAAAACCTATCTCCGTACCAACCATAATCTTCAAGATCTACAATATCCTCATGATGTAATCCTTTCAGTTGAGATAAAATAGTTTCCTTGGGCCTGAAATTGGGATAATAGTATTTAAAGACAAAGTTTTGATTATTTTTCTCTAACAAATATATTTCGGCTTCACCCGTGGATTTAGCGATAACTTTTACTATATTATAGTTTTGATTATTAAGGGTTATCCCCTCACCTGGCTTGCTATCCATACCCGCAGAAATAATCTGGGACTGAGAACTAGCAGGTATTACTCCCGACGATATTTTTCCATCCGAAGATGTGACCCCGGACGAGATTACCGAGCCATCTGCACGAGTAGTTTTGTTAGGTTTATCTACCATATTTACCCTCTCTGTTT